>CAXUOL010000196.1:0-2414 GCA_964252435.1 uncultured Nostoc sp. | reverse complement strand
TGAACCTCTATCATCAGGGAATCTGTGCCAGCTGCGATCGCAGCCATTGCCATTGAAGGTACAAACTCAGACCAACCGACGCCGTGGCTGGGGTCAATCATGATTGGCAGGTGAGTCAGTTTTCGCAACACTGGCACTACCGATAAATCCAGTGTATTTCGCGTATATTGACGGTCAAAGGTGCGTATTCCCCTTTCACACAAAATTACATTGGGATTGCCAGATGCCAGAATATACTCGGCTGCCATCAACCAATCTTCAATAGTAGCTGCCATTCCCCGCTTCAACAGAATCGGTTTCGGCTGCGCTCCCACTTTTTTGAGCAAGGAGAAATTTTGCATATTTCTTGCTCCCACCTGAATAACGTCAGCAACTTCAGCAATTTTATCCAGGTCTGAGGCATCCATCACTTCTGTAATAATACCTAGTCCGCTGACTTCCCGCGCCCTTGCCAACAAATCCAAAGCACTCTCGCCGTGTCCTTGGAAAGCATAAGGTGAAGTCCGGGGTTTATATGCCCCTCCGCGCAAAAATGCGGCTCCAGCAGCCTTGACGCGCCGCGCCGTCTCCACAATCATTTCTTCATTTTCTACGGAGCAGGGACCAGCAACGACTACCAAAGGCTGATGTTCGCCAAATACTACTGCTCCATCAGGAGTATTAACCACTACTTCCGAAGCTTCGCCGTGGCGGTACTGACGGCTAGCTCGTTTGTAAGGCTGTTCTACGCGCAACACCTGCTCAATCCAGGGGCTAAGTTCCTGAATTTGTAGTGGATCTAAGCTGGCGGTTTCACCTACTAGACCAATAACTACTTTGTGTTGACCAACAATTTTTTCTGGAGTTAGCCCCCAGCTAGTTAATTCCTCATCAATGCGGTTTATTTCCGCCTCTGGGGAACCACTTTTCATTACTATAATCATCTGAAAGTTCCTGATTAATTAATTGAGTAAAATTTTCTGTAAATAGGCTAACTTTATTGTTGCCTATTTGGCTTAATTATAAAAAGTTAAAAATAAAATTTGTTTACAAAATAAATAGACAAAATGTAGCGCTCAGTCAGTAGTTTTACTACTAAATAACTAAATATGGGGTATAAAAAAGATTATAAAATTTTAATTAGCAATGTTGAAGTTATAAAATTTCAACTTCAACATTCACTTCTTCATTTACCCAATATCACAGTTACTTAATACCTGAGCGCCGTTCACTATAAGTTTTTTTGCCGAGTTTCACGCCAAGCTGCCACCATTCGTCCCCAATTGGTGTTGAACTCACCCAAACCCAGCAAACTTCCGACTTTTTCTTCATCCCAAGAGGCTGAGAGAACGCCGTAAGTTATCCCTAACACCCCCAAACCAAATAATCCCATGTTCACCAATAACACGGCGATGGGAGGTAGTCGAATGTCGGAGTAGGTAGCAAGCAGATAGCTAGCAACTAAGGCGCTAATACCCAAAGCTGTTGGTACACCACAGAACCCAGCTACCCGTCGGATCATCCGTTGGCTGACTACTTGGGGAATTGCCATCTCTTGTTTGGTGTAAACCACTTTTTTATCAGCCTGTTTGGTAGATTCTTGGGGCTGTGCTGCTGGTTTACTTTGAGTTTTTGCAGGTTTTTGGCGCTTTTTGTTCGGTTCAAAGGGCAAACGACTGCGTTCAGATTCTTCAGCAGACATAAGCGTTAGTCCTATCCACGAATACCGAGACGAGCAATCAAAGCTTGATATTTTTCACGGCTTTCTTGCGATATATAAGCTAGAAGACGCTTGCGCTGGCCGATTAGCTTCAACAGTCCCCGCCGGGAAGAATGGTCTTTTTTATTTGCCTGAAGATGTTCGCTGAGGCGGTTAATGCGCTCGGTTAGCATAGCAACTTGGACATCGGCAGAGCCAGTGTCAGTTTCGTGAACTTGGTAATTGGAGATTATTTCTTGTTTCCGCAGTTGCGTGAGGGCCATGATCGATTCAGTTTCTAGTTTTTCTAAATGTATGCAGCAGTCTCCTATAATATCACAGCCCTCAAGCTGGATGTGGAATGACCTTTGAAGTAATATTTGTAATTTTTAATACTATTTTTCGAGGCTAACATCTAAGTATACTTTATTTCAATCCCTGATCGGGATTTTAATTGATTGCGATCGTATTGCACCATCGGGCGGGCGATCGCACCAAAATGATAGAAGATAAGTTTCAATCCCTAATAGGGATTTTAGGGTGATGCCTATGCCTACGCAATTCCAGCATCCCCATGACTAACCTTATTTAGCAACGTCTTCAAAGTCTGTTATCGCACAAGCAAATTCTCTAAAAGCTGTTTTTATCAGCATCTCTTTCGTCCCTCTTTCCAGAGAAGAGTTGCGTATGAGGTCTGTTAATTCTATGAACAACAGAGAAAACATAAAACGATCTT
>CAXUOL010000195.1:1990-9977 GCA_964252435.1 uncultured Nostoc sp. | reverse complement strand
GCTCTTAAGGGGCTGGGGGTTAGGTCTGTATTGGACTCAAGCAAGAAGCGCTATATTTCACGCAGAGACACAAAAACGCTAAGATTTCTTAGCGTCTTTGTTTTATGCTGAAAGTAAAACGTTGTTTTTGGTATGAGTCAATTTGTGAGTTCAATTAACCTGCAATTATCTCCAGATTCCATAAGTCAAGGTGAGCAGGCTATTCGTCAAGAAATTGCCTTGCAGTTATACGACCAAAATATTTTTACTTTTGGTCAAGCACGCCGCTTGGCTAATCTATCTGTATGGGAATTTCAGCAACTTTTAGCGCAACAAAAAACTCCACGCCATTATACTGAAATGGATTTAGCAGATGATATTGAGTCAATTAAAACAGGTTCTTGGTAGTTGTGACAGTTATTTGCAATGCTACGCCTTTGATTAACTTCGCTGCTATCAATGCTCAAAAAACTATAATATAGTAAAGTTTTAGGCGATCGCTATGAAATTTGCCGTAGATCAAATTATCCAAATTTCCCAAATCTACAATCATCCGCAGTAAAGAAATATCAGTTACCTCAAAGGATTTATTTGCTATCCAGCGGTTAGCATTCACTGTTTCGCCGTTACCAGGTTTTTTAGGGTTAGCGCTTATTTGCTTCTTGTGACTAGCAATGCTCATTTGACCCCATAAAATATGTAAGCGTGTATGGGAATACTAAATCTAGCGCTTAAGATTTTGTAATATGATTAGTATTCCTGGATATTGCTTTAGCGAAGAACTTTATGATGGTTTGAGAACTCTGGTTTATCGAGCTTTTCGAGAGACTGACTCATTATCTGTAGTCATCAAACTGCTGAAAAATCCTTATCCCAGCTTTAGCGAACTAGTACAATTTCGCAATCAATACACCATCGCCAAAAATCTCAACTATCCTCTAATCATCCAAACCTACGGCCTAGAACCGTTCAAAAATGGCTATATGTTAGTGATGGAAGACTTTGGGGGCATTTCCCTCAAGGATTATTTCGCTAACAATAGTAATGTTGTGTCTCTGGATGAATTTTTACAAATTGCGATCGCTCTGGGTGATACCTTAGATATTCTCTACCGCCATCACATTATTCATAAAGATATCAAACTTGCCAATATTCTGATTAATCCTGATACCAAGCAAGTTAAACTAATCGACTTTAGTATTGCTTCATTACTCAATAAAGAAAACCAAGAAATAAAAAGTCCCAATGTATTAGAAGGAACTCTCGCTTATATTTCCCCCGAACAAACTGGAAGGATGAACCGAGGGATAGACTACCGTAGTGATTTCTATTCTTTGGGTGTGACTTTTTATGAATTACTGACGGGAGAGTTACCATTTATCTCTGATGAGCCGATGGAGTTGGTGCATTGTCATATTGCAAAACAACCAGATCAATTCAAAATTCAAAATTCAAAATTCAAAAATGAACAACCCATTCCACAAGTTTTATGTGACATAGTAATGAAATTAATGGCGAAAAATGCCGAAGACAGATATCAGAGTGCTTTGGGATTAAAGCACGATTTAGAAACTTGTTTGTATCAACTCAAAGAAACTGGTGAAATTACCTATTTTGAAATTGGTCAGAGAGATATTTGCGATCGCTTTCTAATTCCCGAAAAACTCTATGGTCGAGAAATTGAGGTTGAGCAATTATTAACTGCGTTTGAGCAAGTTTCTCAAGGTTACAGCCAGGTGATGCTTGTTGCTGGTTTTTCTGGGATTGGCAAAACTGCGATCGTCAACGAAGTTCACAAGCCAATCGTCCAGCAACGGGGCTATTTTATCAAAGGGAAATTTGACCAGTTTAATCGCAACATTCCTTTTTCGGCATTTGTGCAAACGTTCCGTGATTTAATCGGGCAATTGTTGAGTGAAAGTAATGCTCAATTGTCAAGTTGGAAAAATAAAATTTTACAGGCTGTAGGGGAAAATGGACAAGTCATCATTGATGTGATCCCGGAATTAGAACGCATCATTGGAATGCAACCATCTGCACCAGAACTATCGGGTATCGCCGCCCAAAATCGGTTTAATTTACTATTTCAAAAGTTTATTCAAGTTTTTACCCACCCGGAACATCCCTTAGTGATATTTTTGGATGATTTGCAGTGGGCGGATTCTGCTTCGTTGAATCTAATCCAACTGCTGATGGCGGAGTCAGGAACAGGATATCTTTTGATGATTGGTGCTTACCGGGATAATGAGGTCTTTGCAGCACATCCATTGATGCTGACTTTAGATGCGATCGCCAAAACCGGGACAAAGGTAAATACCATCACCTTGAAACCCTTAAGCCAAAACAGTCTCAATCAATTGGTAGCCGATACCCTCAACTGTGCGATCGCCTTGGCGCAACCGTTAACTCAATTAGTGTATCAAAAAACCCAAGGTAATCCCTTTTTTGCTACTCAGTTTCTCAAGGCACTGCATCAAGACCAACTAATTACTTTTGATACCCAAGCTAGACATTGGCAATGTGATATTGTTCAGGTGCGTGAAGCAGCACTAACAAATGATGTAGTGGAATTTCTGGCTTCTCAGTTGCAAAAGTTACCAGAAACCACCCAAAATATTCTCAAACTAGCAGCTTGTATTGGCAATGAATTTGATTTAAATACATTGGCGATCGCTTTTGAACAAACACCCACAGAAACAGCAGCCTGTTTGTGGAATGCTTTACAGTCGGGTTTAATAATTCCTCAAACTGAAATTTATAAGTTTTTTGTTGGTGCAACAGATCAACAGATGACTTCACCAACTTCAGAAACGATCAAATATAAATTTTTGCATGATAGAGTGCAACAAGCTGCTTATTATTTAATTCCCCAAGCAAAGAAACAGAAAACACATTTACAGATTGGTCAACTTTTGCTGAAGAGTATACCTGAAATAGAACGGGAATCGAAAATTTTTGATATTGTTAGTCAATTAAATCGGGGATACACACTACTAAATAATCAAACAGAGCGAGATGAATTAGCTCATTTAAATTTCATAGCAGCCTCTCGTTCTAAAGAAGCTACTGCCTACAAAGCGGCAATTGAATATTTGACTCTTGGTATTGAGTTACTTGATAGCGATTGCTGCTGGCAAAGCCAATATAACCTGACATTAGCACTCTCTGAAGCACTAGCAGAAGCTTGCTACATGGATGGAGAATTTGAGCAGATGGAAACATGGGCAGAATTAGTTTTGCAACACACCCATACTTGCTTAGAACAGGTAAAAATTTATGAAGTGAAAATCCAAGCCTGTATCGCTCAAAATCAACTTTTACAAGGTATTTCTGTGGCTTTACAAATTTTGCAAAAACTGGGTGTGGATGTACCAGAAAATCCCACCCAAGATGATTTTATGCAAGGCTTACAAGAAACGCAAACAATCCTCGCCAACCATCAGCCCTCTGAATTAATTGAGTTGCCATTGATGACGGATAATTATTACCTGGCAGCATTACGAATTTTGTCCGGTATGTTTGGACTCGCCTATAATGGCTGTCCGGCAATGTTTCCCTTAATAGTATTTAAACAAGTTAACTTATCTGTTCTTTATGGTAATGCTAAGTTTTCTGCATGTGCTTATGCAAGCTACGGTTTAATTCTCTCTGCTTTTCTCGGAAAGATAGAAGAGGGATACGAATTTGGACAATTGGCGATCGCTTTGTTAGATCGACTGAATGCCAAGTCACTCAAAGCTAAAACATTTTCTATTTTTAATACTTTTATTAAACATCACAAAGAACCTCTCAAAAATACCTTACAGCCTCTTTTAGAAGGGTATGCTACTGGTTTGGAAATGGGTGATATCGAGTGGGCAGTCTGGTGTGCTTTCCCATATACACTTTATCTTTATATGACAGGTTGTGAACTCACAGAAGTTCTGGCAAAAATGGAAACCTACGGTAATGCAATTATCCATTTTAAGCAAATGACCCAATATAATCACTTTGTTTCTTACCACCAAAGTGTTTTAAATCTCCTTAGTAAATCTGATATTCCATTTCAACTGCGGGGGTACATCTATGATGAAACAATTATGTTGCCTCAGCATCAGCAAGCAAACGATCGCCCTGCGGTTTATCACCTGCATATCAACAAAGTGATGCTTTGCTATTTGTTTGCAGAATACGAGCAGAGTTTGGCTGCGGTTAGTATCTGTGAAGAGTATTTAGACGGCGTACCAGGTCTGTATATTATCCCCTTATTGTATTTTTATGATGCCTTAGCCAGACTTGCTTTGTATCCTCATGCAACATCATTACAGCAGTCAGCACTGCTTGAGCGTGTTGACAACAACCTAGCTAAGATACAGCAGTGTGCATCTTATGCACCCATAAACTATCTGCATAAATATGATTTGATTAGCGCAGAGCGGTGTCATACTTTGAACCAAAAATTAGAAGCAATTGAACTTTACGATCGCGCTATTTCTGGTGCTAAAGAAAACGGCTATATCCAAGAAGCAGCATTAGCCAATGAACTAGCAGCGAAATTTTACCTAGATTGGGGTAAAGATAAAGTTGCCGCAGGCTATATGCAAGAAGCTTACTATTGCTATGCCAAATGGGGAGCATTAGCCAAAGTCACCGATTTAGAACAAAACTATCCCCAACTACTAACGGCGATTCTCCAAACTCCTAGTCTGGCGATTACTAATCAGGGAACCATCGCCTCAACCTTGATCAGAAGTTCCACTAACGTCAACAATCAGAATTTATGGCTAGATTTTCCGGCGGTAATGAAAGCAGCACAAGCCATCTCCCAAGAAATTGAGTTAGAAAAACTCTTAGCTACTTTAATGCAGATTGCGATCGCTTTAGCAGGAGCGCAAATCGGTTGTTTAATTCTGTGCCAAGACGAACGATGGTTAGTAGTTGCTCAAGCCGATTCAAAGCAAACACAAAGGTTAGAAATTCCCCTAGATCAATGTCAGGAGATTCCCCAAAGTGTGATTTATGCAGTAGCGCGGACGCAACAGAAGGCTGTGTTTGAAAACTTGAGCGATTGGGTACAATTTGCAGGCGATCGCTATGTTACCACCCACCAGCCCAAATCTGTGTTATGTACCCCAATTAGCCAACAAGGAAAACTAATTGGCATCCTCTACTTAGAAAATAATCTCACCACAGGAGCATTTACGAGCGATCGCCTGCAAGTCATTCAACTACTTACCGCCCAAGCAGCTATTTCCTTAAAAAATGCTCAGTTGTATTGCCAATTAGAGGAATATTCTCATAGTTTGGAGCAAAAAGTTTCCGAACGCACCCAAGAACTAACACAAAAAGCAACTCAGCTAGAATCAACTTTGCAGGAACTGCAACTGACTCAATCCCAACTAATTCAATCAGAAAAAATGTCAAGCTTGGGACAATTGGTTGCTGGAATTGCCCACGAAATTAATAACCCTGTCAATTTTATTCACGCGAACATTAGCCATGTGAAAGAATATATGCAAGGTTTATTGAACTTGGTAAATCTCTATCATCAGTCCCATATCAACCAAGTGAAAATTCAAGAATTCTTAAATGAAATCGATTTAGATTTTATTCAGTCAGACTTACCAAAAACGCTCCAATCGATGCAAGTGGGGACTGAACGTATCGGTCAAATTGTATTATCTCTGCGAACTTTTTCACGTATGGACGAAGCAGAATTTAAAGAAGTTGATATCCACGCAGGTATTGATAGTACAATCATGATTTTACAACATCGCCTCCAAGAAAAACCAGAGCGTCCGGCAATTGAGATTATTTCAGATTATGGCGAATTACCTGGAATTGAATGTTATGCCGGACAATTAAATCAAGTTTTTATGCATATTTTGACAAATGCGATTGATGCAATTGAAGAAAAAAATCTGCAACAGAATTTTGAGAAAATAGAAGCGAATCAGCAGCAAATAAAAATTCGGACTTCAGTTATCGATACTAACTGGATCGAAATTGCGATCGCTGACAATGGTATAGGTATGACTTCCCAGGTGCAACAAAAAATATTTAACCCATTTTTTACCACTAAATCTGTTGGTAAAGGGACGGGAATGGGTATGTCAATTAGTTATCAAATTATTACAGAAAAACACCGTGGCAAATTAAAGTGTGTTTCTATCCCCAATCAAGGGACTGAGTTTGTGCTGCAAATCCCTATTCGTCAATCATCAGTAAACTAAAAAGTTTTTCTGAAAGAGCGATGCCTACGGTTTTTGCTAGCCTACGCTAATCAAGGAAGGTGTTTCACCTAATATCAGTAAGTGGGCAAGAATAAATCAAACTATATTACACAATTTAAAGTTAATCAAATTGGCTCATAGTAAAGCCTATATCCGCTTACTTATTCACACACACTTACTTTGCTAAACCAAACCTTTGAGGAGGAATTTAATAAAGTTTTATATTTTAATTTAATTAATTCATCAAAAAAGTCATCTAAACCTGCAATTATTAAAATTATTTTAAAATTAGCAGAAATAGAGGTGTACTTGATGGCTAAGTCTGCACTAATGGGATCTTTGCAACGCGCTTATAAAATTGCGAGGGCATCGATCAAAACTGGCATTCCCACAGATGAAATAGTTGATATTTTAAAACACAGAACCAGTCGTCGCCGCTTACTGTATGGGGGTTTGGGATTAGCAAGTGCATTAGCTACAGCTACTTGGCATAATGGACGTGATTCTACGGCCTTTGCCACGATTCCCAAGGTACTGGTAGTGCGGGTATTGCTGGGTTAACTGCTGCCTACCGCTTACGTCAAGCTGGAGTTCCTGTAGACATCATTGAAGCGAGAAATCGCGTTGGTGGTCGGATGCGTAGTTTAGCTAACGCCGCAGGTACTGGCGTAACTGTGGAACTAGGTGGAGAATTTATTGATACAGATCATACAAAATTGCGATCGCTTGCTCAAGAACTTGGTTTAACAATAGTCGATGTACTCGCTACTGATAAGGGATTAGTGCCAGAAACATGGTATTTTCAAGGACGCAAAATTCCCGATCTAGAAATTATTAATTATTTCATTCCTTTAGCTAAGAAAATTGATGAGGATTTAGTTGCTATTGGGGATGGAGATGTAACTTATCGCTCTTACAATCAGGCAGCTTTCGCTTTAGATAATACTTCCATTGCAGAGTATTTAGAGCAAGCAAAAATTAATCCTATTCTGCAAGAAATGCTGTATGTTTCTTATACTACCGAATATGGTCGAGAAGCAGCAGAACAATCCTGTTTAAATCTACTGTTTTTGATTGGTACTAACACTGATACATTCTCACTCTACGGTGAAAGCGATGAACATTATACTATTCGTGGTGGTAACGACCAAGTACCCCGTCTGCTAGCGAATTCCTTAGCTTATGCTATACAAACTGAAACAGAATTGGAAGCTATCTGTATTCGTCCCGATGGTCGCTATCGAGTTAGTTTACGGTCTGGTTATAAAACTTTTGATCGCACTTATGAAAGAATTTTGCTGACGTTACCCTTTACCACTTTGCGTTTAGTAAAGCTGGATGTGAATTTACCAGCATTTAAAAAGAAAGCGATCGCAGAATTAGGATATGGTACAAATGCCAAATTAATTACAGCCTATCAACAAAAATTGTGGCGCACTAAATATAACTCAACAGCAGCAACATTTACTGATACAGGCTTTCAAAACACCTGGGAACCCAGTCGTTACCAAAAAGGCCCCAAAGGTCTGGTTACTGACTTTACTGGTGGTAAACATGGTTTATCTTTGGGCAAAGGTTCAGCAGAATCTCAAGCCCAAATACTTTTACCACAATTAAATCAGATTTTCCCCGGAATCCAAAACCTGCGTCAAGGTCAAGCCATTCGCGCCTATTGGCCTGGAGAGAAATACACAAGAGGCTCCTATGCTTGCTATTTAGTCGGACAATGGACAGGGATAAGTGGAGCTGAACAAGAACGTGTAGGTAATCTATTTTTTGCTGGTGAACACTGCTCT
>CAXUOL010000195.1:0-1890 GCA_964252435.1 uncultured Nostoc sp. | reverse complement strand
TGGAGCTGAACAAGAACGTGTAGGTAATCTATTTTTTGCTGGTGAACACTGCTCTCCCTCCTACCAAGGATATATGGAAGGGGGTTGTAGAACAGGTGAAGTTGCAGCCCAAAGAATCCTCAAAGATTTAGGTTGGCGAAATATCCCTGCTCAACAGAAAAACTAATTAATACCAATCAACTAAATCGCCATCATCCCAGAATTCCAAGGGACGAACGTTTCTCTGACGACTACACCGAAAAGTAAAGTACTTAGTCCTCAGTAATCAATATAGCGCTCTCAAATGAGTCAGAAGCCAGAGGTCAGTAGATTCTTATTTCTAGCTTCTAACTTTCCCTGCCAGAGCCTAGCGATCGCACCCCCAACTGCTGCTTCTGATGCAACGTAACCGTCAGAAAAGTGCCTGTCGTTAATTAATTCCCCAGCATCACCCCATCCAGCATCGGAAATTGCAGAGTTGGGAGCCAAGAGTTAGTTATTTACCAGAGCAGTAGCTATTAATTTCCTTAACTATTGAACTTTCTTCGTTACTACTTTTTTGCAGAGATACCAAAAAGCCCTTTGCTGCTGGTAGATTTTTTTTATCTATGGCTGTTGCTGCATTATTCAACTCCTTGCTGATGTTCTGATAGAGTGTGATAAAGCGTCCTTGGAAACCTTGTAACTTTTCATCTTTAATTTCGAGGGTTTTCATCTCTTGGGCAAGTGGGTCTATCTTAGCAGAAAGTTCAGTTAAAGCTTTAGAACCTTTTGCTGGATTGGGATTTTTAGCGAATTCTTGAGCTAGAGTAGATGCCTGATTGGCAACCTTTATGACTTTGTTACATTGAGCAACTTTACTTTCGCCACAACCTGCAAATAGTAAAGCGATCGCAGTAGTAACTGAAAGTATAAAACTTTGCTTAAATATGCGTTGCATAGGTTCTATGATTTCCAACTATGTTTCGTGAAAGTTGGGCAGTAGAAATGCACGAGCGGCGAAAATACTTTTTCTAAAAAGAATCTTTATTTTTGTTTTTAACTTTCTTTCTGCCCTGTTACTTTATACTTCATTTTTCCGACATTGCGTATGTAATTACACGTAAATAGCCGGATTTTAAATTGTATAGTTGTGTTGTCCTTTACTCTGCCACTTTTGGAATTAGCCTTAGTGTGGCAGTAGTATTTGCTGTAACATTCTTTGATTCCCATAACATCTGGTGGTATTCAATTTTGCGCCAGGGTTCAACCATATCGTTGTAATGCTTATAGAAAGCATGGCCTGATTGCCCAGGGGTGTGAATTGCTACTGAGTTATCTAAATTTCCCAAATCTACAATCATCCGCAGTGAAGGAATATCAGTCACCTCAAAGGATTTGTTTGCTATCCAGCGGTTAGCATTTACTGTTTCGCCGTTACCAGATGTAGCAAATGCACCACGATTAAATAAAGCTTCAATCGGTGCAACCCCAGATTTACCCAAGGTGGCATTCCGAAAAGTAATGGTATGCAGCTTGCCCCAATTCCAGTTGTTCGGGTCTTTACTTTGAATTCGTTCTAGTTCATCTACGGCTTCTATAAAGGACTGCCGCAGGATTTGGTCGCGGTTCTCAACTTTTGGGGTGTTGCGGTTGTCCCACCAAGAACTATTGGGCTGTTTGACCAGATTTGCTACCACAGCATACCAGCGATCGCCTCCATCAGGAAAGTATGTTTGAGGCAACTGATCGTGAAATGTATCTGCTAGCAAGTGTTTCCAGAATACTTCAAACAGAGCAGCAGCAGGCGATGTCATTTCCAGCTGCAAATTCCAATCTTGCAGCAGTTTTTGGGCTGCTTGTAATCGGGGAGTATTAACAGTGATAGATTTTAGTAGTGGCACTAGTGTTTGTGCATTGAGATTGCGATCG
>CAXUOL010000194.1:0-10001 GCA_964252435.1 uncultured Nostoc sp. | reverse complement strand
CCTAGCCCCAACAACCACTCATGGAAAACCCCCATCCCTTGGGACGACCGCGTTGTGCAAGGTTTCAATCCTCGGACAACGCTTGAACCCCCTATACCTCTATACCCTTATACCCCTACACCCCTAATCAAGCCTACGCACTATATTAGGAGATGTAATTGCCTCCAGTTTGCCCCGTTTGACTAAAGCTTGATGAATCATTGCCGCCACTTCGGCCCGACTAGCTACTTTGTTGGGATCGAGGACTTGGGGATTTGGGTAGTTAACTACCAGACCATTGGTTGTAGCAGCAGCGATTTTGCCGATAGCATAGGGTGGAATATCTTTAGCATCTTTATAGACACTGATAATCTGATTTGGGGAAGTGGGTGCTTTCAAATTCAACCCACTGACAAGGGCAACTAAAACTTGCACTCGTGAAATATTTTGTTGTGGTTTGAAGGTTTTTTTCGGGTAGCCTTTGAGAAATCCGGCACTGATGGCTTGGTCAATTGCTGGAGTTGCCCAGAATTTTGTTGGTACATCTTGAAATGCGATCGCAGTCTTAGAGGGTTCTTGATCAAAAGCTTTTTCTAGTATGGCAGCAAATTCAGCACGGTTTACAGGCTGATTTGGTCTAAAAGAATAATCAGGAAACCCTTTGAGAATCCCACGGGCAGAAAGAACGTCTATAAAACGCCGACTCCAAAAGTTATTGGGCACATCGTTAAATGCAATTGGCGGCGGAATGATTGATTTTGGTTTTACCGGAGTTACTAAAGGCAACGCTGATGATTTGAGTGATGACTCAAGTTCTGTTGGAGGAGATACAGGTGTTTGTGGTTGTGGGGATTGAGTTGGGATTACCAGAATAGATGGTAACATTGCGCGGTAAGGAGTTGCGCTGTTAGTTGGGAATGAAGGTGTCGTGGGTTCAACAACAGCTTCAGGTGGAGAAGAGGGCAAAACGTTGTTGGGGACTACATAAGGTTTTACCTTAGCAGTAGGAGAGGGCAATACTGCGTTTGGTCGAATACTAGGAGATGGAGTAGATGAAGGCAACAGCAGCCCGTTTAAGTTCCAACTCGAATCTCTGCGGGACAATGACCAAAAAAGAATCGCTCCGATAGTGGCGAAGGCAACCAGAATGGCTATAAATTCATCAAAGCCAAGGGCAGTTTTTTGAGATGACTCCGGTTCGGAAGGAGGTCTATTTGTCATCATGATTACCCTGGTAGCAGTAAAAATTTGTGTCTAAACAAATTAAGCCACAGATGACTCTTTTACACCAGCCCTTTTTTAATTCGTAATTTGTAGTACGGGATTAGATTTCTGGTTCAACGCCGAGCGATCGCAATTGGGCAGCTAGGCGATCGGCTCTTTGGGATTCCTGTTCTGCTCTTTGGAATTCCTGTTCTGCTCTTTGATGTTCCTGTTCTGCTCTTTGGGATTCCTGTTCGGCTCTTTCATCGCCATTCAACAACAAATTACCTTGTAAATCCCACCAACGCAGCCAGGGTAATTCCACATTCTGATAAACTCCTAGCCATAAGCCTAATTCAACACCCAAAGAAACTATAGGATAATGTCCTCGTTCATTTGCTGGTAAAACCTGATACTCTCCTTCAATTAGATGATAAACTTCTAGGCTGGCTTTACTCGCTTCATAAATGCCGTAGAAGGGAGGACGAATGACTTGCTCATAAATCCAAAATTTCCCCTTCAAAGGAGTTTTATCCCGTTCTTCACTACCATCCCCAGAGACAAATTCTAAGACAATCAACGGGGCAATAAACTCTCGCCACATCACATAAGAACGTCGCGTTTTCCCATTGAGCAAAAATGGTACATTCGGTACATAAAACCAATCAGGTGCTTCTGCGCCTTTTTCAGGGGGATCGGTCAAGCGCCAGTAAATGCCTAAGTCCTGCCCTATACAGTATTCACCTTCAGGATTTAATTGTTTGAGGATGGGTGTAATTGAGTCAGTTAGGAGGAGGCTTTGGGGATGCTCTTGCCAATTTTTCACAAAAGTACCATCGGACTCAGGAAGTTGAGTATGATCCGGGAAGGGGAAAGGAGTGAGGGCGTTGGGCGGATTGGTTACAGAGGTCATAACGCTACCTTTGCACTCTTTATAAAGGTTATTTTTAGTTTAGCTTGCGTAGGCGTAGCCCGTCGTAGACATCGCTTTCTCAATATTCTCCACCCAGATTATAAATTGCACGCCAATTACTTCCAGTGGTCTGAGAAAGATTTTCAGCTTGACAGGCCACTAGTTTTATTAGATACCTAAACTAAAATCGGATTTTGAGGGTGGCAGAATGTAAAATATTAACTTATTCTTTACCTGTCTTTGAAAAAATCAGGGTGTCTAGTGCCAGAAGAATTCAGTTGCCAAATCTCACCGCCATTTTTGTTTGAGGGTAGCGATCGCGATCTTGGTTTAGATTCAACCCTCCAAGAACTACCAATGTATAACTTCTCGGTGGAAATCAGCCACACTGGTATGGAAGTGGCTAGTTTTTTGGAGAAATACCCCCTGCTACCAGGAGTAATTTTGGTAGAAGAGGGACAGTTCATTGGGATGATTTCGCGGCGGCGACTACTAGAATTTTTGATTCGTCCATTCGGACAAGAGTTATTTGTTCAGCAACCATTAGCTGTTCTCTACAGCTATGTGCGGACACCGATGTTGCTGGTTGCTGATACAACATCGATTTTAACAACAATGCAACTTAGCTTAAAGCGATCGCCAGAATTATTAGCAGAACCAATTGTCGTACAAACCGAATCTGGTGCTTATAGATTGTTAGATGTCCAAGAATTGAATATTATTTCTTGGCAAATTCGGGGAATCGACAATCTGATCCGCTATGAACGCAGTCAAGCCCAAATGATTCAAAATGATAAAATGGCAAATTTGGGGCGTTTGGTAGATGGCGTAGCCCACGAAATTTTAGACCCAGTGGGTTTTATTTGGGGTAACATAATTTATGTTTCAAACTACAGTCAAGATTTACTCAAACTCATAGCGGCTTATGAGCAAAATTTACCATCAGTTTCTCAGGCAATTAATCAGATTAAAGAAGAGATTGAATTTGATTTTTTAGAACAAGATTTATCGCGATCGCTTGCTAGTATTCGCACGGGAGCGGAAAGATTAAAAAAACTCGTTACTAGCTTGCAAAACTTCTGTCATATTGATGAACTTTTTCCCAAACCAGTAGATTTACACGCCTGTATAGATAGTATTATTTTACTAATTAATAGCCGTCTTCAAGGAGAAATTGAAATCGTCAAATACTATGGTCAATTACCCCCTGTGTATTGCTTCATGGGACAGTTAAACCAAGTTTTGATGAATATTTTAAGTGAAGTTGTGGATACTTTACTCAATGAAGGAGTGCGACAGCAGTTACATTTAGAAGAGACAAAAACTGTTCAAAAACCCCGAATTGAGATTACCACAGAAGTTATATCACAAGAAGCAAGTAACCCAGATGCACCAGATTCTCGCTGGGTTTTAATTCGCATTGCTGACAATGGCTCTGGAATGTCTGAAGAATTACAACAGCAAATTCTAGAGTCTTTTTCTCTGGAAACAAAGAATGGTAAAAATACTGGTTTAGCAGTAAGTTATCGAATTATCACTGTGAGACATGGCGGAAAATTGAATTTTCATTCACAAAATGGTATAGGTACAAAATTTGAAATCTTATTGCCTTTAGTTTAATTGATTACGAATTACGTATTAACGTTATGTTAGATTACTGGACAAACCTCCTGCTGGATAGGAATTTGAATCACAAACTCCGTTTTTTTTCCAGGTGTCGAATAAAATTCTAACTTGCCACCATGTTTTTCGGTGATGATTTGATAGCTGATAGCCATTCCCATTCCTGTTCCCTTCCCAACAGGTTTTGTTGTAAAGAAAGGATTGAAAATCTGTTTTTGAATAGATTCGGGAATCCCAGATCCATTATCTGCGATCGCAATTTTTACCCATTGCGAATCAACGACAGAGGTACGAATAGTTATGCAACTGGGATTCTGCTGGATTTCTTGATAAGTCCGTTGAGTATTGAATTCTTCGAGGGCATCGAGAGCATTTACTAGAATATTCATAAATACCTGGTTTAGCTGTCCGGCGCAACATTCTACATTAGATAAATTGCCGTAGTCTCTGATGACCTGAATTGCAGGGTTTTTGTCAGTGGCTTTAAGGCGGTGTTGTAAAATCATTAAAGTATTGTCGATGCCTTCATGAATATCCACCGCTTTGAACTCACTTTCATCTAGGCGTGAGAAGTTACGTAGTGACAGTACAATATCCCGAATCCGCTCCGTCCCGATATTCATTGAATGCAATACCATAATCGCGTCTTTTTCTAAAAACTCTAAATCGATGGTTTTGCGTTCGCTTTGAATTTCAACGGGTGGGTTGGGAAAATAACGGTGATAAAGCTGGACAAGTCGCAATAAGTCATGGGTGTATTGGCTTATATGGCTGATATTTCCGTAAATAAAGCTAACGGGATTGTTGATTTCATGAGCAATCCCAGCCACCATTTGACCAAGAGCAGACATCTTTTCGCTTTGAATTATTTGAGCTTGCATTTTATGCAAACTATCTAACGTATTTTCTAACTCTTGGCCTCTTTGCTGCAAGTCTGTTTGAGAGTTTTCTAATTCACAAATGACTTTTTTAAGTAAAAACTCCTTTGTTGCAATGTCAGTTTCTAACTGGCGGCGTTCATTTTGGCAGCGTTCCAGCTTTTTTAGCAAGATGCGGTTTGTCTTTTCCAACTCTTGGATATGTATGGAATTGTCCTGGTTATCCATACATCACTCATTTTGTCCCTATTAACAATGTTACAAAGGTTTTATTATGAAATTGTGTTTGGCTTCCACTCACTAAAGGAGCAATTTCACCGTAAGCGTAGAAACCACAGCAAGGCAATGTTTCTGGTAAATGAGTTTTGACAAGCTGATATTCTTCTCTAGTCAGAGTTCCCAAAATTCGCCGACGGGCTGCACAGGAAATAAGTAACGCTGCTGTTGGCTCGACACCAGGATAATCAGCAAGAGCATTTTTCAAGGATCTCTCAGAAGCTGACAGAATATTGTCACGAGTTGCATCAGTAATTTGCACAACTGCCTGTTCAGGAATATCTGAGAAGAACTTCACGCTACCAGAGTGTTGATCGTAGCCATTGGGTGCCCGCAAATAGAAATGATCTCGATCCTCGAAAACTGCTAGCGCATGGATGGCATAGTTGGACGCAAATCTTTCTTCACCGAGATAATGCTGATAAAAATCTAAGGCACGCTGTCCATCAATTTCATAGACGACGTTGCCATCCACTTTAGTTATACGGCTACGTTGGCTGATGGGAGTCCAACCACTAGAAACTCCGTGGGAAAATAGTAGTTGTCCAGAGAATAGCAGCACTGGAACTGAATCACTCAATACTTCACCCTGGAAGAATTGGTAGGTTTTGTCAAAAGTATAGTCATCGGCAGTCATTCCCCCAATGATGGGAATATGCTCTCCCAAGCTTTGTTTTAAACCCTCTAAAATTAAGACCCCATTGCTCGTTAAACTATCGGGAAAGGTGAGGCACAATTGTGGTAAGGATGCACTCTTTGCCTTGGCTTGGGCGATCGCTTCTTGAGCTGCAAGGGCTGGATTTTTGGATACTCCTCGTCCAATACCTGAGTAAATTTCCACTTCATCGCTCGCAAACAGCATCAAGGTCAGAGAATCTTGCTGAAACTCCAGAATTGAAGAGATTTCTCCATTTGTAGTTCCACCAATCAACTCAATTCCGGGAAAAGCATTCTGGATGCGTTGCAAAATTAACGCATGGTCAAAGTCTATAGCAGTGAATAAAATTCCAGCCTGGGGAAGAGAACCTGCAAGAGAACGGCTACATTCTTGAAGAACTTCAGCGATCGCATTTTGAGAATCAGGATCGTCGCTATGACCAACAACAACTCGAAACACAACTACCTACTACCTTATCGTAAGTTTGAATACTAGCGTGCTAATTCAATTCCGATATCAGCACCTGCTAACCTACATTTAGACTTCCCACTTACTTGAACTAAATCTCAATTCATCTGACTTTTTATCGAAACAGAATTCAGGAGTCAGGAGTCAGAATTCAGTAAAGGACTTCCAAGAAATAAATTATCCATCTTGTGGGGTGGGCGTCTCGCCCGCCCTAAATCTGGGACGGGCAAGATGCCCATCCCACAAGAAAATTTGGGATGTTTTTTTATTTGGAAGTCTCTAAGACTTACACACACTCTACGAATTCTTGGCATCCTTCTCTACGAGATGCTGCCCGTAAAGTCTCGCAGAGAGGTCTTGATTCTGACTCCTGAATTCTTCTTCAATTCATCTGCAATAAATTTTCGCCACGTTGATAAATTTCCCGTGCGTAATCAGTCCAAGAACCTTGTCCCCAATAACGGAAACAACTAGTTTGCAACAAAAGGTTATGTAGAAGAACGTTACGGTATTGAGATTGTCTAGTGATTGGTTCTACTGAGTCAGTTTGCAGTAAGGGATCAATTTTTTGATGAAATAAACTGCTTAATTGATACATGGGAGACAACACATTTTCATATCCTTTTACCCAACTGATATGATTTGTCCACGAGGCTCCATCCAGATGAAAATTAGAGTTTGTTTGCTTCAATTCTTGAATGGCATTCTCTACAGCTTGCGGTTGAATATTATCTGGTGAAACTCGCTCCCAAATCTGATGTTGTCCAACTGGCTGGCAAGTTGGATAATCTTCAGGTTTGCATCCCGCTGCTTCGATTAATTCTAAATATTCTGTACCACACACACCAACAACACCTGATTTTCCTCCCCCATTATTTACCATATCCCACCAAGCTTGTTTAAAAGCGCTAGGAAATTCATTCATCATCACGCCGCCATTTTCACCATCACCAATTTGGCTAACTATTGGTGGCACAAATACACTACCAATTTGTTGTTTGGATAATGTCTTCGCTTCGTAATAAGGCTGCATCTGAGCAACTAATTTAGTATCGGAACCTTGAGTTTTAATTAAAGCTGTGATGCTAATTGTTTCGCCTTGAGAATTACGGGCAATTAGACGATGTGGTAAATGTTTATGAGTCAAAGATTGACCGATAAGAGTTTCTACAGAATGTTCTTGAACAAGTAGCCAGCGATATCCACATTCTTTCAGTGCCTTCACAAATTCAAAAAGAGCATCAGGGTGATTTGGTAGGTGCATTTCTGGGGGCGAAAATCCTTTGACTCGCGCTAGTGCTTCCCAGCCAAAAATTGCCGCAAAGTGATGTTGCCATGCAACGATATGTAATTTAATATCTGCTATGGGTGTGGAAGGAATAACTGCATGACCCCACATTGTACCCAGCCACTCTACATAAGGTTGGTAGGTTGGATCGCAAGTGATCCGTTTGAGATTATCGAGAACATCACCGCGTCCCATTTGCCGCAGTCCCCACAGCAGATTACCAGAGTAATCCAACATCACACGGGGATTGCAACCTTGATTTACCAGTTCCGGGATCAAGTCACCCATGCGGCTGTAACAATAGGCAAAGGGATCTGCATTGTGGTTATCCCCTTCATGAGGATGTTCAAACATATATTGCAGATTGCTGATGAGTGTACCGCCATTCCCAGCAGGTATAGTTGGCTGGTGCATGTGTAAGGCGATCGCAAACACAGCATTTACGTCTTCTAAACGAATATTCGTTGTTGGTAAAAATACAGGCTGATCACGGTTAACTACAGAGAGAACCTCTGTTTCCCAACCAGAAATATTTGGCAAGCCATCAATGATTTCGGGCAAAGGAGTCAGGGTTGTGGGGAAGGAAAGCATTTCTGATTGCTCCGAAACAAGGTATGTCTAATTATGCGATCGCACAGCAATTTCTGATCTACAACTTTATCTATTGATGCAAACTGCGATCGCTTTGTAAGCTGTTGTGTTTTTAATTTGCACATTGAGACGGCAGAGGAGCAGAGGAGAGGGTTTGCAGGTTTTACCCAACAGATTATGAGGCAACTTATAGGCGCGACAGCTTAGTCCCGCAATATCTCTATAATTCAACAGTTCGGATATCACATTTGCATAATTATTGTTAGAAAATATACATTACCACTATTTAATTTTGTTGTTAGAAGCGTACATCTGTACGCCCCTACAGCTGATTCATTATGTTGCAAATATTTTTGGAAATGGTATGATACAACTCGAAATTAATAAATTCAGATTTCATCTGGGTTTCTGGGTTTGAATCTGTTTACCTCTTTTAAATAAGCTGTAAAATCCACAGAAACCATACACAGTAAATATTAGTATTTATCAAGATAAATTTTCTATTCTATCTTTTGTTACACAAACTTAATTTTAGGACGGGTCTAATGAAACTAAAACAATTTGGAATTACATTTTTGAGTGTTTGTATTGCTGCCTTTTCGGGAATCAAAGCAGCAGAAGCGGCATCGTTTTCAGTAATTGCTGATGGCCTTAATAGTCCACGGGGTCTAACTTTTGCTCCTGATGGAAGTCTCTACGTCACAGAAGCAGGAACAGGCGGAAGTGGAGCTTGTGTTCCTTCACCGAGCGCCGCAGGTCAATCTTTATGTTATGGCACAACTGGTGCAGTCACAAAAATTGCAAATGGTACGCAAGAGCGTATACTTACAGGACTTCCTTCTCTAGCATTACCAGATGGTACTGATACTGCTGGGCCTCAAGATATCAAATTTGATGCTACTGGCAAGCCTTATATTGCAGTTGGGTATGCTTCTAATCCCACATTTCGCGCCACATTAGGTAACACTGACTTAGGTAAAATTATTACTGCTAATTTCAATACAAATTCCTGGACTAGTGTGGCTGATTTAGCTAATTATGAACTTGCAAATAATCCCGATGGAGGCGATCTAATTAGCAATCCCTTCTCTCTTCTTTTAGATGGAAATAAGATTGTTGCAGTTGATACTGGTGCTAATGAGTTACTCAGCGTAGGTACTGATGGCAGTAATTTAAAAGCGATCGCTACAATTCCCCGGCAGACATTAACTAATCCAATTTTTCCCTCTGGTGCATCATCATCGCCATTTGAAATCCAAGCAGTACCCACAAATATCGCCAAAGGCCCAGATGGCGCTTATTATATTAGCCAATTAACTGGTTTTCCTTTTCCAGAAGGTGAAGCAAAAATCTACCGAGTTGGTGCTGATGATAAACCAACAGTTTATACCGATGGCTTTACCCAACTTACTGACTTAGCTTTTGATAATAAGGGTAATTTATATGCTTTGCAATACGCTAATCAGTCACTTTGGAAAGGTAATCTAGATGGTTCTGTAATTAAAATAGCGAGGGATGGAACTCGCACAACTATTCTTAGTGGCAATGGATTAGAGTCTCTTACTGCTTTGACTATTGGTGCTGATGGTGCTATCTATGTGACAAACCGAGGCGATGGCCCAGGACAAGGACAAGTTATCAAAATTGAGAATTCCAAGTCTGTTCCTGAATCTACTTCTATTTTCAGCTTATTAGCATTTCTTGGCACTGTAAGCGTTACTTTTTTGCACAAGGGTAAAGCCAAACGACTGAAGATTTCGGACAAGTTTGTTCAGGAGTGTTGAGTCACCAAAACAGTGCTGTACATGGATAGCGGGGCGTTTAGCCCGTGCTGAGTAACGTTAGCGGAAGCTGGGCGTTTAGCCCGTGCTGAGTAAAAAGTAAAATTAATTGCACTCAGCATATAGGGTAGTCGTGCCCCTAAGAGCAAAGATAAGAATGCCTGCGGGGAGCTGTGGTTAGGATATGTCCTTGTTTCAATCCCCTAGTTTTAACTATGGGGTACTACTGGGCACTCAACACTCAGCACTCAGCACTCAGCACTCAGCACTCAGCACTCCTTTCAGGCAGATGAACAATCTTAAAAGAGAAAAAAACCAAAAAAAAAAAAAAATACTGTCTGAA
>CAXUOL010000193.1:0-10018 GCA_964252435.1 uncultured Nostoc sp. | reverse complement strand
CTTGGACATTTCATCGCGATCGCTCAAATTCATACTTCAATTATGCAACGCCATAAATTTAGTTGCTCTGTATCCTTTTCGTTTTCGGTCATATTTTGGTTCAGCAACGCCGATAGTGTTGTATCTAAGCAAAAATTGTTAGAAGTTGCTACAATTACAAACGCAGACATGATTAAACTTAGCCAAGAACACTTGCAAACCATCCGCACCCATGCCGAAAGCACTTACCCAGATGAGTGCTGTGGTATAATTTTGGGCTATCTGGCTAATGAGGGCAAAACTGTGGTAGAAGTCATGCCAACAGAAAATGCTTGGAATACAGAAGCGGCGGCTGAGTTTCCAGGGGGACGCATAACAGAAAGCAAAAGACGGCAATATACGATCGCACCCGAAGTTATGTTAAAAACACAAAGGGAAGCACGCGATCGCTCATTGAACATTATCGGCATTTTTCATTCCCACCCAGATCATCCTGCTATACCCTCAGAATGCGATCGCCTATACGCTTGGCAGGGATACTCGTATATAATAGTTTCCGTCCAAAACGGCAAAGCTGGAGAACTCAAAAGTTGGAGCCTTGATGATACTCATCAGTTTCAAGTAGAGGAAATTGAAAATATAAAATAACTGGCTTAGGTTAAAGACAGTCACTCATCGCGGTTTTCGCTGCTATCACAGATGAAAATTCGTCTTTCCCACTCCTATTTCTATATAAGATCCAGTTTTTCGATAGGATTAATATTCCGCTTTCCCACATCATAACTGCTATGCTCAATCCTAATCTGGACGAAATCCAGTTGACCAAAGACGATTACGAACGCTACTCCCGACACCTGATTTTACCGGAAGTAGGACTAGAAGGACAGAAGCGCCTGAAAGCCGCTAGTGTAATGTGTATCGGTACAGGTGGGCTCGGTTCACCACTACTTTTATATTTGGCGGCGGCGGGTGTTGGACGCATCGGGATTGTCGATTTTGATGTTGTCGATACTTCTAATCTGCAACGCCAAGTAATTCACGGGACATCCTGGGTGGGTAAACCCAAGATTGAATCGGCAAAAAACCGCATTCACGAGATTAACCCCTATTGTCAGGTTGATTTATACGAAACTCGTCTGACTTCCGAAAACGCCCTAGAGCTGATTCAACCTTACGATATCGTAGTGGATGGTACTGATAACTTCCCCACCAGATATCTAGTTAACGACGCCTGTGTATTGCTGAATAAGCCCAACGTCTACGGTTCAATTTTACGCTTTGAAGGGCAAGCTACTGTATTTAATTACGAAGGTGGCCCGAATTATCGTGACCTTTTCCCAGAACCACCACCACCAGGGATGGTTCCTTCTTGTGCAGAAGGTGGCGTATTGGGAATTTTGCCAGGAATTATTGGTTTAATCCAAGCAACCGAAACTGTTAAAATCATTCTGGGACAAGGCAACACTCTTAGCGGGCGATTGCTACTATACAACGCCTTGGATATGAAATTTCGGGAGTTAAAACTGCGTCCGAACCCGATTCGCCCAGTGATTGAAAAGCTGATAGACTACGAAGAATTCTGCGGGATTCCACAAGCTAAGGCAGAGGAGGCAAAACAGCAGATGGAAAGTCAAGAAATGACTGTCAAGGATTTGAAAGAGTTGTTGGATAGCGGTGCAAAGGATTTTGTACTGCTGGATGTCCGCAACCCCCATGAGTACGATATTGCCAAGATTCCAGGTTCAGTGTTGGTGCCCTTACCAGACATTGAAAATGGCAATGGCGTTGCTAAAGTGAAGGAAATTTTGAACGGCCACCGCTTAATTGCTCATTGTAAGATGGGCGGGCGATCGGCAAAAGCCCTCGCCATCCTCAAGGAAGCCGGAATTGTCGGGACAAATGTCAAAGGCGGAATTACCGCTTGGAGTCGAGAAATTGATCCTTCAGTTCCAGAGTATTAAAAACGCAAAGTAACGCAAAGGTTTAACGCAGAGGAACGCAAAGTTATTCTCTGCGTTCCTCTTGTGTACGAATTACGAACTTGTGCCGAGCGAAGTCGAGGTATTACGAACTTGTGCCGAGCGAAGTCGAGGTATTACGAATTAGCTACGGGTTTGACTTGACTCAACAAATCGTGCAGTTTTTCGCCTTCAATGACTTCTGTTTCTAAGAGTTGAGTAGCGATCGCTTCTAGCAAGTCTCGATTCTGTCTGAGAATCTCTAGGGCTTGTTCGTGGGCTGTTTCCACGATTTCCTTGACTTCGATATCAATGGCTTTGGATGTATCTTCACTTACCGCCCGCCGAGGATTAGTAGTACCATTGCCTAAAAATGCTGCTTGTTGTCCTTGTTGATAAGCTAATGGCCCTAAGACTTTGCTCATACCATAAGTTGTTACCATCCGTTCTGCCAAGTCAGTTGCTCGTTGCAAATCGTTAGAAGCACCTGTGGTAATACTGTTAAATACAACTTCTTCAGCAGAACGTCCACCTAACAGAGTTGCAATCTGACCCCGCAATTCTGCTTCATTCATCAAAAAGCGGTCTTCAGTTGGTAATTGCAGAGTGTAGCCCAAAGCAGCCATCCCACGAGGAATAATCGAAATCTTTTCTACACGACCGTTTCCTGTTGTCAGCGTCCCGACCATTGCGTGACCAACTTCATGGTATGCAACAATCTTTTTCTCAGTCTCGTTCATCACGCGACTCTTCTTCTCTAAACCGGCGACTACCCGCTCAATTGCTTCGGCAAAGTCTTCTTGAGCAACCCTTTCACGTAGATTGCGCGCTGCCAATAATGCGGCTTCGTTCACCAAGTTTGCCAAATCTGCGCCAGCAAAACCGGGGGTACGAGTAGCGATCGCTCTTAAATCTACATCATCCCCTAATTTTACCTTTTGAGCGTGAATCTTAAGAATTGCCTCACGACCAGATAAATCGGGACGGTCTACCAATACTTGGCGGTCAAAGCGACCTGGACGCAGCAATGCAGGGTCTAGTGTTTCGGGGCGGTTGGTCGCTGCTAGCACAATCACCGTTGCATCGCCAGCTGCAAACCCATCCATCTCAGTTAGTAATTGGTTGAGGGTTTGTTCTCGCTCATCGTTACCACCGTAGAAGCCGTTACTGCTGCGAGACTTACCAATCGCATCTAATTCATCAATGAATACAATACAGGGAGCTTGTTTTTTGGCCTGTTCAAACAAATCCCGCACTCTAGAAGAACCCACACCGACAAACAATTCTACAAACTCGGAACCAGAGATACTGAAAAATGGAACTCCTGCTTCTCCTGCTACGGCTTTTGCTAAAAGTGTCTTACCAGTACCAGGAGGGCCGACTAACAGCACACCTTTGGGAATCCTAGCGCCAATTTGCGTAAACCGTGCCGGAGTCTTGAGGAAATCTACAATTTCCACTAACTCAGTTTTCGCTTCTTCTACCCCAGCCACATCTGCAAAGGTGATTTTAGCAGATTCGCCTTCAACGTAAACCTTAGCTTTGCTCTTACCAATAGAAAGCGCACCTTGAGGGCCACCGCCACCACTACGGGCGAGAAAGAACTGCCAAATACCAATAAAAATCAGTGGTGGAATCACCCAACTCAAGAGGGTTGTAAACCAGGTATTTTTGGGTGGCGGTGTAGCAGCGAACTCAACTCCCTTTTCTTCTAAAAGTTTGGGTAACTCTAAATCAAAGATTGGTGTAGTTGCAAACACCTGTCCCTGTTCAGAATTTTCTGCTTTTAATTGGTAAATAATTTGGTTTTGACCAACGGAAACACGGCTGACTTCCCCTTCTTGTACTTGATGAATAAATAGGCTGTAAGGAACACCAGTAGGACCAGAAGCAAATAAACCAGGCAAAAATAAATTTAACAGCAGGAATAGCCCTGATACTGCCAGTAATATATTCGCAACGATCCGAAACCGAGGTGACTTAGGCTGTTCTTTAATTCCCATAGATGTTACCAATCCTTAATAATGAAAACTAACTTGAAAATTGGGCCTGGGGCATGGGGCATTGGGCAAAACAGTTCCGTTAGCAAAAGCGAGGCGCTTAGTCCGTTTCGAGTGCTGAATAAAGAAGTGAGATTCCCCACTCAGTACTCAGCACTCAGCACTCAGCACTCAGCACTCAGTATTCAGCACTCAGCACTCAGCACTCTTGAAGGGCATTGGTTTTACCTAGCCTCCCCTGTTTCTCATTTTCCTTAACGCTTTGAAAAACTTGATTAAAGACTGGTCAAAAATGCTGGTATATTCGCCCAATCTAAGCAATGTCTACGAGGGGCTGTGACAGTCATGATGTTCGTTCGCTCTTGGCAGAAGACTTGCTAACGGTGACACAAAGTTGTTCAGCTTATCTCGATCGTCAGGTATACTACCGCTTCTCATAGTTTCTCCCTTTTAGCAATGTTTGCAGCATTTTTTTATTTATGTAACTAAACTTAACAATTTAATTAATCTTTGTGAACTAACGAGCAAATACGGTTTACCGTACTCAAAGAATATGCACAGATTGAAAGACGCAAATAGAAATCCCCCACAAAGAGTTATTCTGAAGCCTTGGCGGAGCTTTCCTTACTCCACTTCTGAATTTTTCTTGAATAATTTCACTTTGAACTTTGGAACTGCGTTCTCCATATATGCAGTTCCTCCTATCGATTAATGTCCATCATGCGACCAGTGGGGGCGATCGCTAGATAATTTAATCACACCGTAAGAACGGCCAACCTGCCATAAAGTAGAATTTTCATAACTCGTTTGTGGCTGATTAATACTAACTATAGTTCCACTAGCGTTTTTGATATTTAAGGTTCCTGACCAAGTAATTTCCCAATCAATTGCTAATCTTTGGGTATGACGAGAGGTAAGAACAGGTCGAAAAGCAATATTATAAGCAGACACCATTTCTTTAGCAGCTTGGACAGAACCAGCATTGGTGTAATGTAGCCAATTAATATCTACATTAGGCATAGGTGGAACATCTTTGGCAGCAATTTCATTATTACTAATACGGAAAGCATAGTGCATTAAATAAGCTCTTTCTGATGGGCGAAATACCGAAGAGATATCGATATTAGCTCCGGCATTTTTTAAGGCTTGCTCAAAAGCTTGTACTTTTTGACGGAAGGGAGAAGCTAAATCATCAATTAAGTCGCTGTCTGGGAAAAAATTAACCCAGGCTTTTCCACTCAGTCGTTGTCTTAATTTTTTAGCGTATTCAGTTATGTTGTCTAAAGCCAACTCCAAATCAATCCCAAGCTTGGTTTTTGTTGTATTAGAAAGCTGTTGAGCTAATTCGGCTCGAAAATTGATGTCTCTTATTTTATAAGTTTCAGCTAGTCCTTTTGTACTGTTGGGGCCAAAGTCCCCATCAGCTACTAACGGCGGATTCAAACGACCGATCGCTGTTAAACTTTTTTGTAAGTCCTTGACCTCATTCTCTCCAAAGTTAAGATAGGTTAATAATTTTTTTCCAGCATCTGTATAGATAGCGAAATAAATTACAAAACCTTGCTCTAGCGCTTTTTTATAAGTAGCAGTATCGACAATTCCTGTTACTGTTAAAGCGTTACTAGTCTGATAATCACGAGTTGCTTGAGCTGTAATATTCCCAAAATCTCCATCAACGGCAGCAATAGGGAAGTCATAATCTAAAAGAAATTTCTGCCAAGCAGTTACAATCAGCCCTTCGGATTTTTTCTGGAGAGTCGGAAGTTGCAAAGCTTGAAGTTTAAAGCTCATAGTTTTTATTGAGTGAAATAATTGTTTTCAGTTAATTTTTCTGCCACTATTCCAGCATAGTATTAGCGGGGTAAAAGTGTGACTGGTGGTAACTTTTGGCATATAGTTCAAACCGCTGGCGGGCAAGTAAATTATTTAACCACGGTCGGCGGCGATCGCTTGTTTGGTTGACTGCATTACAGGTAACTTGCAATGCTAAAGCGCAGTACGATTCTAAATTAGTGGACATGGAAAATTGAGAGTCATAACAAATGACAAATGACAAATGACAAATTTAGAGAATGCGATGCCTACGGCGGGCTAACGCCTACGCCACCCCAGAGCGATCGCACAAGTCTATCTGTCAATTCCGAGCCAAACATCTGTGCGGCAAATTTATTACCTGGATCGCGTTCAGCACTGATACGGCGGAGCGCTAAATCACGAGCAGCTAAAGCCTCGCGTGCATCTTCTGGCACAGGTTCAGCTGCATCTACCCAAGTTAACCAGCGATCGAGTGTTTCGTGTGCAAGTGTGCGAGTTAGTTCGAGGGTTTCAAAAGTAGGTGCGCCTGTGTAGCAAAGACTAACGGGTGATTGAAATAGGCGAATATACGCACTTTTGCTAGTAAATACCTTGAGCCGCGAATCTTGCTGTAACTTTAAGAATGTTTCATTAACTGGTTCATAGTAGCGATCAAGAGAAGCCAAATCGGTTAAAAGCTCAGTCCGAGGAATGTAATCTATATAAAAGAAAATATTTGGAAGTGTACCAAACTCGAAGGCCAAATGAGGAACCTGAATATGGGACTTCAACCAAGTGGTGAGACGCATAGTGCCAAAGTTTGATTTTTCCGGGTTTCTCAACCACGAATGCACTAGCCAGTCAATTTCTTTCCCAGAAAAAGCGGTTAGCGAACCCTTCATGTTGCCATCAAGACTGCTATATTGCTGTAAATTTTCTACAGAAGGGTCTGGATGTAACTGAAAATGAGCCTCTAATTTTTGGCGGAGTTCCTTTGTAATCTCCCATAACTGCTCAAATACAGCTTTATTATCTAAATCAGTTGGTTGCTGAGTCATGGTTTGAGTTTGCAGTTTTTCTATAAACTTCATATTTAGTTTGACACTTTCCGGTATCTAATTCGTTACTGCTATCGAGCAACGCATTCATCGAATTCAAGACTGTGAGAAATAGTCCATCAACAAAGTGCGATCGAGCTATTGCAGCAACATCTTTTTTCACAAGTGAGTTACAGCAATTTATCTCAGTTGCCCTTACCCTTAGCACAAGCTTCAGTGATAATACTGTAATTTTATGTAAAATTATTTTTTATATACTTAATTATAAAAATAAAAATAATTTTGTTGAGAATTATAGACAAATTAGAAGAAAAACAAATATTAATAAGTTAGTTGTTTAATTATAAATATACAGAATATGGCTTTTGATTTAGATAAAGCTTTTCAAATAAATATATCTCAAATGAATTTGAAAAAAGCACATACATTAGTATTTAAGTTACATGGTGAGCCGAAAATTCCTTTTGTCATCTGGTTACTAGAGAACCCTAATAGTATAATGGCATTACCTGGAAAAATTAGTCTGCTCCATCATGATTATATTCACATACTTTTAGATAGAGGAATTTCTGCTCAAGATGAAGCCTTTGTAATAGGATTTACAATGGGTAATGACTTAAAAACCAATCAACTACATTTATTCATCTATCAATTCTTTGCTAAATTTATATATCCAGCTCCTTATAATTTTTCAAAGTTAGACTTCATGAGTTTTAAGTTAGGATTTATTTATGGCAGAAAAATGAAAATTAAACAAATAAATGAAATTAACTTTGAAATTTACCAAAATGAAACCATAGGATTTTTGAGAGATTTTTTCGGTATCAATATTGTTGAGTCTAAACTTATACAAGAGTACTAATGGCGAGAACGCCGAATTAAAATATATCTAAGAAAATAGTATTAAAATGCGCCTACCTTATAAACTGAGATTTGCTTCTTCTCAACTAATAACTGTAACAGTACTGCTTACTCTGCTCTTATTCATTCCTCAAGTTTGGCTCAACGTGCAAGCATATTATGACTTCAATAGTATTTCTAAAAATGAATTTAAACTCCAAAGATTAAGTGATGAAATTACTTATCTTGATGAAGTACTAACTATGTCAGCCCGCATGAATGCTGCTACAGGAAACACTATTTGGGAGCAACGATATCGCAAATTTGAACCGGAGCTTGACATTGCTATTAAAGAATCGATTAAACTAGCTCCTAAAGCATATAAAAATGAGGATGCTGAGAAAATTGATGCTGCTAATCAGCGCCTGGTTGCAATGGAATATCAATCTTTTGATTTAGTTAATAAAAATCAAAAAGAGACAGCACAACAACTACTTTTCAGCCGCGAATATGAAACTCAGAAGCAAATTTATGCTGATGGGGTGATGAAAAGAAAGTATAATATCTCGCTTGAATTACAGCAGAAAGTTGATGAATATTATCAAAGAATCTTATGGGCAATTTCAGAGTCTATTATAAGTTTAGCAATGCTGATTCCGGCATGGCTTTTAGTATTGCATTTATTACAGCAATACTTAAAAGCTAAAAAAATTGCTCAAGCCGCGTTAGAAGAAACGAATTATCAATTGGAAATGCAAGTTACAGAGAGAACGGCAAAATTAAAACATAAAAATATTCAGCTACAAAATACACTGCAAGAATTGCAACAGACTCAAGTACAACTTATTCAAAATGAAAAAATGTCTTCATTAGGTCAGCTAGTTGCTGGCGTTGCTCATGAAATCAATAATCCAGTTAATTTTATTTATGGTAATCTGATACATATTAGAGAATATAGTCAGCAATTACTAACTTTAATTAAACTGTATAAGCAACAATGTTATGGTGACAACCCAGAAATAACTACTCTAATTGATGAGATAGATTTAGAGTTTATTGTTGATGATATGCCGAAAATCTTATCATCAATGGCCGTTGGTACTGAACGTATTCGTGAAATTGTCCTAACTTTACGTAACTTTTCACGCCTTGATGAAGCAGAAATGAAATTTGTTGATATTCATGAAGGAATTAATAGTACTCTATTAATTTTACAGTATCGTTTCAAAGAAAATCATAAACAGCAAGAAATTGCAATTATCAAAGATTATGGTAATTTACCTCTTGTTGAATGTTATGCAGGAGGATTAAATCAGGTATTTATGAATATTCTCAGTAACGCTATTGATGCTTTACATGAACGAGAAGTAGAATATTTAAAAGATGATATTGAAAAACAGCTTAATTCTATTATTATCCATACTCAAGTTAAAAATGACGAATGCGTAATTATTAGTATTAAAGACAATGGTTTAGGAATAACTTAAGAAGATCAAACTAAATTATTTGACCCTTTCTTTACTACTAAACCTATAGGGAAAGGTACTGGCTTAGGATTATCTATTAGTTACCAGATTATAGTGGAAAAACATCAAGGAAAAATTAAGTGTATTTCTTCACCAGAAAAGGGTACGGAGTTTGTGATTGAGATTCCTATCAAGCAGACACGTTAAATAGTTACCCATTGACAGAGAGCGATCGTTGCTATTTCAATTATTACTAATAGAAAATCCTCGACGCTTAGGTTTAATATTAGCTAACTCCACCTGAAAGCTTACTTTGTCGCTCATTTCCCCGCTTCTCGCTTCCAAAGTCCACTTACCAAGACGTAAATTCCAAAATAAAGAATTAGCTGAGTTTGTATCTAACTTTTCGCCATTTAACCACCACTCCACTGGTGCAGATTTATTTCCCGCTAGCTTAAATTCGAGTTTTTGCTTCGTTTCTTCACCAGGATAAAGTAAAAATAAATCGCCATGATGCGGAGATAAAATTCTCAAATTGGTAGAAGTAAAATTTGACTGTTGTTTTGCTAACCATTCATCATACTCTGGTGGCAAATTGAATTGATTCTCACGTTCGTAATTACTTTTATCTTCTGGATAGAAATATTCCTGCACGACTGAGGTACAATCTAGTGTGGGTCGTAACCCAGAAATTGCACAAACAGGTAATTCCACTAAACCTTCTGGAGATGGAAAATCTGCTGGTTCTTGATGTTCGTGCAGATGCAACATAATTCGATTCCATAAGGGTGCTGCGCCCGTCACACCTGAAACTTGTCGCATTGGTTCGCCAGTGAAATTGCCTACCCAAGTAGCGACGGTGTAATCTGTGGTGAAGCCAACTGTCCAAGTATCCCGAAAATTGGAAGAAGTGCCAGTTTTAA
>CAXUOL010000192.1:0-10026 GCA_964252435.1 uncultured Nostoc sp. | reverse complement strand
GGACATTTCATCGCGATCGCTCAAATTCATACTTCAATTATGCAACGCCAAAATTTCAATAAATTTTATAGTCAGGCATTCTGGTAATCGAGTGCTTGGCTACAAACTATTTACAAAGCCAATCCAGATGCTGTTGCAGAAAAAAAAGAAATTGTGTCCAAAAATATGTTGGTCGTTTTAAAGAATATCGACGTACAGTCAGGCGGCATAGCAGTTTTTATATTGGCTTATATGGTGAGCCAGCGCGGTCTTGGGGGTTTCCCCCATGAGCGACTGGCGAACCCGTAAGGGTCAAACTTGGGTGAATTTTGTAGAACCATGTATGTCAAGATTTAGTCATGGATTTAATGAAATTAAGTCGCAATAAACGCAAGTATTATCAATGGGGTTTCAGGGCTATGGAGCTTATTTTATCTGCATCCTAGCTTTTTTTGTTGCCCCGTCAGCACATTTATACAAGAACTTCGCTCGATTTTGTCCCATTTCTAGACTTTACTTTCTTGTTTTTAACCCTGATTTGTGGTAAATCCTTTTTATCTTTGTAAAAGTAACAGATTTCTACTAGAGTTGGCCATATTTCTAGAGAACCGTGAAATTGGCTAATAACATCATCGATAATTCTGGAAACATTTTGCTGAAAAAAGTCTGGTTCAAATCCATAAAAGACTCTCGATAAATTCTCAGCAAATAATTGAAGTGATTGCTTGCGTTCTTCATTCTCAGTAGAAATTGAAGCTTTGACTACCTGCCTGTGGATAGCAGAAATTTTTTCCAGAATTTCCTCAGAATCTTGTAAAGTGACTTCGCCAGAGTAATCAAACTTGATTCCCAAATCGTCGAGATGATAAACACTGTTTTTAATCTTCTTTTTCAGCAAGCTACATATTTCTTCATTAAATAGTTCGCTAGCTAGAGGATTACGCATATAGTTATTTCTAATATGATTTTGGACAGCATCAACGTGTGCAGCTGCAATCCCTTCTTGCTGTATCCAAATCCTGTAGATATAATCCTCAAATCTGAGCCGAGTTGGAAAAAATGGTGGTAAACCTAGTTGATTATCATATCCAGCAACTCCACAATCCATTCTCCAGTTTTTATTAGTAATAACGGGTCGAAAATTGGTAAGAATATAAAAATCATTTAGGTCATTGGGACTAATTTGATTCTCATCATTGAGATACATGTGAATAAAATCAAGTGTATCGATATCATTAGTTCCTGTGCGAAAAGTTTGGGCAATCTTAACGATCGCATTATTCAATACTCTCCCCTGTTGTAATAAAAGGCTATTCTCTCGAAAGTAACCTTTAGTTGTATTGGTTTCTAAATCCATTGCTGTATCAAGAACTAATTCTCCAGCCTCGAAGTTTTCTGGTACATGGCTGGCTTTTTGACCTAAAACATCACCAAAAGCTGTGAGTAAGTCAAAAGATTTATGGACGTACCCACCTTGTTGGCTAGACTTGATTAATTTTCCTCGACAGATTTCATCACCTGATAAAGATTCTGGGCTAGTTTCAATTAAGGCATCTGGGCGCATATCGTCATCTGCACTAACCATTAAATGTCCAAGGGTATACATGAGTGTGAAGTTGCGATTTCCTCCATAACTAGGTCGGAATAAGTTTTTGACTAGTGATTCTAGCTTGCGATCGCGCAGTCTTTCGTTTAAAAATGTAATAAATTCCTCTTTCTGCTGGGGGCCAACATAAAACACGTCATTGACTGTCTTAGTCTGCTCTAAAAGTGGATAATATTTCTCGTGGTTGGCAATACTAGAATCGTCAAAAACGATAATTTTTAAAGCATGACCATTTGCCCAGAAATTCTCATCATACTTTTCGATAGTTTGTGCTACATCTCTCAGTCGATGAGTCGGAATAACAAATACTGTTTCTTTTTGTTTCATAAAATTTGTTTGGGTTTTTCAAATTAAGTTTCCAACCTTTAAACAAAGTTTGAAGGTTCTCAAGCTAACACGTCATTACTCTTATTACAGTTACATCAGGATTATTCAACTAAATTAAACCGATAGATCGTTACTAGCAATTTCTAGCTTATGCTTACTATCCTCTAACTGTTTCCAAAGTGCTTCTATTTGACCAAAAGCGATTTCTGGAGATAGTTTTCCAGCAGTTTCTAAATTAGCAATGTAGCTAACTCTTTGAGTAAATTCTTGGAGGTTGGCATTAAATACTAGGTTATTTGGCTGAAATTTACCGTGGTAGCGATCGCGAGGATAGAGAAAGCGATTTTTCTCTTCATAATTAGGCTGTACCATTAATTTAATGTTGATAAAAAATCTGATTGGCTATTAGCTGATTGATTGCAGCGACCTGAGATAATCCCATTTGGTAATACTGTTTCACAAAGAGTCACAGAATTACGCTCCTGGATGTCGTTGTTTTTTGAAGCTTTGATGAGATTTGCGTGGCTAAGATTAGCATTTCTCAAATCAGTTCCTTCTATGTTGGATGCTGACAAATTCGCCTTTTGTAAATCAGCATCAGTTAGCAATGTACTCTTGAGGATGGCTCCAGTTAGATCGGCTCCTTGTAAATTTGCTTCCCGAATATCTGCCCACTGTAAATTTGCATAGCGAAGATTAGCATTTTTGAGGTTAGCACCCTGAAGATTTGCCGATCGCAAGTCAATTCTTTCTAAGTTTGCCCCCGAAAAGTTCACTCGCGATAAATTACAGCTAAAACATTTTCTTGTTTCTTGCAGCTGTTGAATCAGATGCTCTCGAAGCAAATTATTACTTTGAAAAACTAAGGAAGGAGTAAGAACAAATGCCATCGGAATCAGGAGTCGTAAAAAGAGATTCATAAATCCAAACTCAAGTCTAAAAGTGAGAAATTAAAAGTTATCTTTCTATAGCAAGTTGGAAGGCTTCGGCAACTGTCCCTAAAACCAAAAGCTCCAATGGGTTGATTACTGGATCGAGCCAGGTTTTGTGCATGAAAAAGACTTCAGCTAAGTAGTGTCCTAAGATGGGGACTGACACCACAACTAGGAAAAGGGTGAGAACTATTTGCACAAAACCTTGGATCATAATTGGGAAGTATGGGATAAAGCGATCGCTTTATATATAGCGAGAAACTCACCTATTTAGGGCTGTAGTCAGAACAATTGAGTGCTTGTTTTGTTAGAGCAGTGGTAGGATGTACTGCACACTTTAGAAAATAGTTATTGTTAAAAAATTGGCATTTTTTACAGGTATGTTGCTCTAAATGTTTAATGCTTACTATTTCGTCTTTATCTTGTGCCGCATTTTCTGGGGGATCTTCTAATGCCTTGCAGACAGACGAAACGAGGAAAACGACAATTGCCCAAACAACCATGAAGGAAATGTGAAGCAAAAACACTGCTACAAAGGGAATATCTCCGTCCTGTGGTTTTGTATCACTATGTGTTTCCTTAGCCAGGTTAGCTTCAATCAGGGTGGACTGATGAACACTTTTTTGGGCGGATACATAAAGTCGGAAAAGCTCCGAAGTATGCATATTAAAAACCTTTAGTTAGTCGAACTCAGATTTAGTAAAGTTAAGGAGGCAGGATAGCGCAGCGGTAGCGAGTCCACGAGCGTCGGCAGGAGGCAGGAGGTAAAAACATATTTTCTTCCTCCTGTTGCAAGCTAGAACTGCCCTCTACCTTTCTTCGGTAAATGTTTATCTGTCTAATAATATGTGGAATTGAAAGTACTTGATAGGTCTGAGTAATCTGAATTAACAGATTGACTGTCTGTTGGTCGAGCTTCCAATAAGCAACTGTTGAGGGAATAGTAAACAGAATGGATTTTTTTAAGAGTAACTTTGAGAGCGGGAACCATCATGGGATGGGTTGCTATTGTTAAAATGTAATCTCCAGCGAAAATACAAGGATTATCTGTTGCTGAAATGACTTGATTTTCTCTTAAAACTCCTAGAAAAACACATTGATTTGGTAACTGAATATCAGTTAAATGAATGCCACAGTAAACGCTATTATCTTCGATAAAAACACCAAACAGGCTTGGTTCTAAAGCTTTTTTATTTTTCAACACAAAATGATTTTTAACTCTAATATTATTGTGCAATACTTTAGAGAAAATTTGATTTTTTTCGGATATATTTTGAAAGTATATGAATTATATAGAGATCAATAAAAGATATATTTCTTGACTAGTTAAAACGGCATATATTTAGAGATATATTTTGATATATAGCCCTAATTAATCATTCGATCAAAAGCTTTAACTGCTAACGATAAAATTTTAGTCTGCGCCTGACACCCACTGACTTAGATGATTTGTAATTTATCATATCAGTGACTTTTGATCTGATGCTTTACAACAAGTATGACTCAGGTTTCAAAAAGGCGATCGCTCCATACATATACCTGGTGTTAAAAGCTTGTATAGCAAGGATATCAGCCATCCATAGGTGTAGTTATACCAAGCATTGCCTTGAGGATAGCGATCGCTTATCTCAGTAAAAACAATATCGTATCTAACTCAATAGCACTCAGTATTAACATCTAAAAATACATAAATATACAAGTAAGGCAAAATCAAAAAAAATATAGTTCGAGTAGTGACACTTAAATTACTAAAGATTATAGTAATTAAATTAACTCAGTTTGCTCTGTAAGCATATTCCTAATTGCTGCTTGTAAAGCTTTTAAAGGCTTGATTCTATTGAAAATACAGCTTTGAAAGTACGTAAAATATTATACCGAAGTTGAAGATTTCGGCTAATTTTTTGTGCCTGAAAGCAGCAATACTGACGGGTTAATATCTCAATTTTTCAAAACAATTAATTTAGGTAGGTAGAACTTATGGCAATTTTCAAGGGTACTAACGCTAATGATGTCCTCAACGGCGGTACAAGCAGTGATATCATTTATGGCTACGAGGGTGATGACTTTCTCAGTGGTGGAGCAGGTAACGACACACTAGATGGTGGCATTGGTAACGATACATTGAAAGGTGGAGCGGGTAACGATACTTACATCGTTGATAGCATTGACGATGTTGTGAGTGAAGATAACGGCTCCGGTGGCGATGCGGGTGGTATTGATACAGTTAAGTCTTCTGTTAACTACACGTTGGGTAGCTATATCGAAAACCTGATCCTAACTGGGATGACACCTATTTTTGGCTATGGGAATGGACTAAATAATCTGATTAAAGGCAATATCGCCAACAATACTCTCCTTGGGGGAGATGGTAATGATACTCTCTATGGTCTTGAAGGAGACGATATTCTCATTGGGGAAGTTGGAAATGACAAATTGTATGGTGGTGAGGGTAATGACAGCCTCACCGGCGGGGAGGGAAATAACAGCTTATACGGCGATATGGGTAACGATTACCTCCAAATTGAAGGTTCTGGAAAAAACCTCTTAGACGGTGGCTTTGAAAACGATAAACTTTATGCTATTGGTAGCACCGGGAATAATACCCTTCTGGGAGGGAGTGGGAACGATGAGTTAGATGTTTCTCAATCTACCGGGAAAAACTTCTTAGACGGCGGCATCGGAAACGATCTACTTTATGCTCAAAGTACTATTGGCGACAATATTCTCAAGGGAGGAAGTGGGAGCGATCTGTTAGATGTTTCTGGTAGCCGAAAAAGTGGCGATGCTCGTTTACAAGTTTTTGGATCTTCTGGGAAAAACCTCTTAGACGGTGGCTCTGGAGATGATTCATTTAATGCTCAAAATAGCACTGGCAACAATATCCTCAAGGGAGGAACTGGGAATGATAATTTAAATATTAACTATTCTTCCGGGAAAAACCTCTTAGACGGTGGCTCTGAGAACGATTCATTTAATGCTGAGTACAGCACTGGTAACAACATCTTCAAGGGAGGAACTGGGCGCGATAATTTCAGCCTTGATTATTCTTCTGGGAATAATTTTATAGACGGCGGCTCTGAGGACGATTTCTTTAGTTTTTACCAAACCACTGGCAACAATACCCTCAAGGGAGGGGATGACAATGACTCCTTCAATTTTTCTGCCCTGTCTACTGCCTCCTCTTCCTTAGTGACTCAAACAGTAGATGGAGGTGCGGATGACGATTCTTTATCTGTTAATTTCGGTAATTATAATATCGAGGGAATCACCTCGACTTTCAATGCAACCACCAACCAAGGCTTGATGACGGGTGGGACATATCAAGTTAGCTACAAGAATATTGAACAATTAAGGATAAACGGTACAGCCAACGCTGACACTATTGTGGGCAGTAATGGCGAGGATTATCTCAATGGGAACGATGGCAACGATCTCCTGATTGGAGGAAAAGGCGATGATAATCTGCACGGACAAGGTGGCACTGATACCTTTAGCTTTAATACATATAAGCAGGGTATTGATATTATTTATGACTTTGAGACGACTGGTGAAGTTATTCAGGTATCGGCTGCTGGTTTTGGCGGTGGCTTAGTAGCAGGTACACTTTTGGCTAGTGAGTTTACCATCGGTTCAGGTGCGACAACAGAGGCTCAACGATTTATCTACGACAGCAGTACAGGTGGACTTTTCTTTGACAAAGATGGTAGTGGTGGTGCGTTTACTCAAGTAAAATTCGCACAATTATTAAACGAAGTCTCACTAAGCGAAGCCAATTTCGTTATTGTTGCTTAATTGTAATATCAAATCTGGGCATTGCAAATTTAGTGCGATCGCTATTCTAAAATTTGGTGTTGCTGATTAAATCTATGAATCTGGGTGTGGAGACGTTGCATTGCAACGTCTCTACAAAGGTTTTGAAATCACCCTTTAATCTTATCCAGAGCTAAATTCAGCTTCAAAACATTAACTCCAGGTTCGCCAAAGATGCCGAGAAATCGACCGTCGGTGTTTTGAGAAATTAAAGTTTCGAGTTGGTTCGATTGAACTCCCCGCGCTTTGGCTACTCGTGCAACTTGCGCGATCGCAGCTTCCGGGGTAATGTGGGGGTCAAGGCTGGAACCGGAGGTGTAGACTAAATCGCCAGTCGGTTGCACACCTGCTTTTTTCAGACGATTGAAGTCACCCTCAACTTTTTTGCTGGGGTCTGGGTCATCTTTACCTTTAATGCGTTCCATTAATGCAGGATTACTGGGAGCCAAGTTACTAGCGCCAGAAACCCCAGTTCTTAAAACTCCCGCATCGTCCTTTTTGGGATCGGCTGTGCTGTAACTTGTGGTACTGGGACGGCTGTTAAAATAGCGATCGCTACTAAAAGGTTGACCAATCAAAGCAGAACCGACAACCTGACCTGTGCTATTTTTCAGGAGACTACCGTTTGCTTGAAAGGGAAACACAATCTGCCCAATGGCAATCATCGCAAAAGGATAAATAATTGCTCCAATAACCCAGAGTACCAAGGTAGAACGAATAGCTCTACCAGCTTCGCGTGCAAAACTCATTAGAATTTCTCCGGTACAAACATTACAAAAAATAAATAGATGGAAAGCCCTAGCGTCGTCAGTCCTAACAATCCCAATCCCCAAGATTGACTGCGGGAAAGTTGTTCATTAGTAGCGGCATAGACTAGAGGTGCAACCACTAGGTTGAAGCACATCGCCAAGAACAAATACAGTGGTAGCTTTTGTCTACGCCATTGACACCAGATTTCAGTTATTTCTTCTAATACTTGGGATGCAGCGATCACGCGGCGGATCTGAATAGGTTTCATAGTAAATTAAGACAAAGGTAGGATAATATCTATCAGTTTGATGGCAATGAAAGGAGCAACGATACCGCCAAGACCAAAGATGAAGATGTTACGACGTAACAGTTGATCTGCTGTTAAAGGTAAAAACTTCACCCCTCTGAGTGCAAGAGGAATTAGTGCCGGAATAATCAAGGCATTGTAAATCAGCGCCGAGACGATCGCAGATTGGGCACTCTTTAATCCCATAATATTAAGTGCGCCGATTCCAGCAGCAGCAAAGATTGTGGGAATGATCGCAAAATACTTGGCAATATCGTTAGCGATGGAGAATGTTGTCAATGCTCCACGAGTAATCAGCAACTGTTTACCTATGGTTACTAAGTCAATCAACTTCGTGGGGTCTGAGTCTAAGTCCACCATGTTAGCAGCTTCTTTGGCAGCTTGCGTCCCCGAATTCATTGCCACACCCACGTTTGCTTGAGCGAGAGCAGGTGCATCGTTCGTACCATCCCCAGTCATTGCCACCAGTTTACCCTCAGATTGTTCCGAGCGAATCACCTCAATTTTGTCTTCTGGAGTTGCTTCGGCAATGAAATCATCTACCCCAGCCTCTTCGGCAATTACCGAAGCGGTAATTCGATTGTCACCTGTGAGCATGATAGTTTTAACACCCATGCGGCGGAGTTGGTCAAACCGTTCCCGCAAACCAGGTTTGACAATATCTTTCAGGTAAATGACACCATAAATCTTATCATCTTGGCAAACAGCCAAGGGCGTACCGCCTAACCGGGAAACTCGCTCATAAGCTGCATCTATATCATCAGGAACGTTGCCACCACGAGAACGGACAAATCCCTTAATCGCATCCACTGCACCTTTGCGAATTTGTTTGCCATCGGGTAAATTCGTGCCACTCATCCGGGTTTTCGCGGAAAATTCCACACCTTCGGCTTTGTCAATATTAAAGTCTACCCCAGCCTGAGATTTTTCTGCTAAAATCACAATCGATTTGCCTTCTGGCGTTTCGTCAAACAAGCTAGCAGCTAGGGAAACTCGCGCCACATCTATTATTGAGTGATTATCCAGGGGAATAAACTCGTCGGCCATCCGATTACCCAAGGTGATCGTGCCTGTTTTATCTAGCACTAGGGTGTTGATGTCGCCACAAGCTTCTACGGCTCGACCAGAGGTCGCAATGACGTTAAATTGTGCTACTCTATCCATCCCTGCAATCCCGATCGCACTGAGCAAACCACCGATAGTTGTGGGAATTAAAGCTACCAGTAGCGAGATGAGAATAGCAACGCTAGCACCCGCTCGCAAACTGTTCCCCGCTTCAACGCCAAAGGCTGTACTGATAAAGCTGGCGATGTAGCTCACGAAGGGAGGCATAGTTGCCACCACAATTAAGAATACTTGGGTTAACACAGCCAACAATACCGTCAAAGCAATCTCATTGGGAGTCTTGCTGCGTTCTGCTCCTTCTACTAAGGCAATCATCCGATCGATAAAGCCTTGACCGGGATCGGCACTGATGCGAATTGTCAACTCATCGGAGAGTAGGCGTGTACCGCCTGTCACCGAACTGGAAATATCTGTACCTGGTTGCTTCAATACCGGGGCAGATTCCCCAGTAATTGCCGACTCATCCACTGAGCCAATGCCTTTAATGACATCGCCATCGGCGGGAATCATATTATTTGCAACCACTTTTACCAAATCGCCCCGTCGCAGTTCTGTAGAATTGACTTTTACTATTGAACCATCGGGAAGGATTTTATTAGCGATCGTATCCGATCGCGTCGATCGCAGTGAATCAGCTTGTGCTTTACCGCGTCCTTCAGCTACGGCTTCGGCAAAGTTGGCAAAAACGAGGGTGAAAAAGAGAATAAAGGTAATCAACCCATTTAACAAGCGTTGTTGGTTAACATCTGCTTGGATTGTGCCAAACAGATTTGGGTTAAGGGTAACAAGCAAGGTGACAATTGTCCCTACCCAAACAACAAACATCACTGGGTTTCTGACAGTAATTCGCGGATCGAGCTTGATAAATGACTCACGAATTGCTCTTTGGTAAAGTCCCCGCATATCTGTTTTGGGGGTGTGTTTGCGCGAGTCACGAGTTCCAGATGGAATACGGGGGGAGGGAGAATCAGTAGTAATTGGCATACATTAAATTTTGAGCATGAGTCTTTGAGGTGGATGAACGGAGTTCCGAGGTGGATGAACGGAGTTTTGAAGTCGATGAATGGTGTGCCGAAGTCGATGAATGGAGTTCTGAAGTCGATGAATGGTGTGCCGAAGTCGATGAATGGAGTTCTGAAGTCGATGAATGGTGTGCCGAAGTCGATGAATGGAGTTCTGAAGTCGATGAA
>CAXUOL010000191.1:0-10028 GCA_964252435.1 uncultured Nostoc sp. | reverse complement strand
CAACAATGGCATTATATTTTACGTGAACTACTCACACTCTAGCAAGCGGGAATAGCCCTCTGATGTGCAGTTAGCAAATTCAGAACTGGTTTTGAAGCTGAAAATTCTAAAAATCTTTTTGATCAGGCTTGTTGCCTATACTCCAATACGCTTGGGTTAAGGGCTAATGGCAAAAATTTTGGGTTTTGAAGACGCGATAAATCGCCGTCTCTACAAGTGTTTCGGTCTTATCTGAACTGTATTGGCCTATACTCAACTTTTGAACACCATAGCAAGTTCTCTCGGTCGATAAATTGACATAATTCCCTCACTGACGCTATCAGTCGTCACAATATACAGCAGATTTCAAGTTGGTGAGGTACACAAGCTAAGTCTAGTGCCCAAATATCAAACGTGTTTTACTACTGAATTCTGTTAGCGCAGCGGGGCGTAGCCCATTCTGAATTCTGCTGTATATCAGGGTTTGTGTAAAATGGTATAACTTACATCTATAGCGTATATTAAAAGAAAATTTTGTATCTTATTGCCAGATTTTTTGGGAGTTAATGTCCATAATAAAAGCACTCTAACCCTAATCTAACAAAGTAAAAAAGCTCTCTAGACCACAATACCGTTCAGTTCAACCTAAAATTCTTGGTAGAGACGCGAAATTGGAATGGGCAACTCTACCAGACGCTGCGCGAATGCCCCACTATGCCAACGTTTTGCTGCGCTAACACGTCTTTACAGGTCAAAAATCAGTACCAAAAATCCTTAATCCAAGTATTGCTCTAAAGGATCTTTTATCGAAAACTGTCTCAATTACACTTCGACACATTAATGCATAATGTGAGCTATTTGTATAATGCCTAAATCCTAGTAGAATATTTTCGCAAATCTAAGTAGGAAGATAGATGGAAGTTTCTGGACGCATCAATTACCCACTGAATCCTCCCCCTCTTGAAGATTTTCCCGTCCTTCAAACTGAAAAATATACCCTACGGCTGGCTTCAACTGAAGAAGAATTAGAATCAATTTTTCGGTTGCGCTTTGAAGTTTTTAATCTTGAACTAGGTTTGGGATTTTCTGCTTCTAACTTTACCCAGATGGATATAGATAAGTTTGATGCAGTTTGCCATCATTTAATTCTAATCTCCAAACATACGGGTAAAACGATTGGAACTTATCGGATGCAGACCTATATAATGGCTTCTCAAAGACTAGGTTTTGATGCTACCGATATATTTAATCTTAATGGAATTCCCAATTCTGTGCTTCAGGTATCAGTAGAAGTTGGGCGTGCATGTATAGCTAAAGAATATCGCAATAGTCAGACACTTTTACTACTGTGGGAAGGGCTGGCAAATTATCTCATCTGGAGTAAAAACCAATATTTCTTTGGCTGTGCATCATTACTCACACAATGTCCTGGGCAAGCTACTTGCGCTTATGATTATTTTCGGCAGAATAACTTGATGCATCCAAGTATTTTGGTTTACCCAAATTCACAATTTTGTCTAGAACTGACTCAAAATTGTCCAGATTTATCTAATGTTGAGATTCCTAAAATTTTGCAGGCATACTTGAATATTGGAGCTAAAATATGCAGCCTTCCTGCTATTGATCGGCAGTTTAAAACTATTGATTTTTTAACTATATCTAATGTTGCAGACTTTGCCAGATGGCGTTATCCAAATCCTCTCAAAAAAACCTTACCACTGAGGATGTTTTAACAAATAGGCTTTGCTTGAAGTCTTGGCTATGTCTACGACAGGCATAGCTGCGGCACTTCATCCAGCCCACTTAATTAGATGATTTGAGAAAACTTTTTAGGAAACCTACTTATGCGCCATCTCAAATTTGCTCCGAGTTGGTTGCGATTTTTAACTATCTTCTTATTGACGATGGGTATATTGTTTCGCTTTTCTAATCTTGATGGTAAAGTTTTCTGGCACGATGAAACTTATACCTTATTGCGAATTTCTGGTTACACAATTAATGAAGCTAAACAGCAACTTTTTAACAATCGTGTGATTAGCAAAGAAAGTTTTGCTCAGTTTCAAGGCGCAAATCCAGAAAAAAGCTTAAATGACACAATTATGTCTTTGGCAAAACAAGATTCTCAGCATCCACCGTTATATTACATAATAGCCAGATTGTGGATGGAAGTCTTTGGGAATTCGGTGACGGCGATTAGAAGTTTATCTGCCTGCATTAGTTTGCTGGTTTTCCCTTGTGTTTATTGGCTATGTCGAGAATTATTTAATGTGCCATTATCGGTTCCTGGTGTTGCGATCGCACTCATAGCAATCTCTCCTATTCACTTAGTATACGCCCAAGAAGCACAAGAATATATTCTTTGGTTAGTCACCATTTTACTATCCAGTGCGTCTCTGCTACGAGCCATACGGCGAGAAGATGAGCTAGCAAAAGAACGACAAAAACCTGATTTATTCGTTATCTGGAGTATTTATGCAGTTACTTTAGCCATTAGTCTTTATACATTTATTTGGAGTGCATTTGTAGCAGTTGCTCACGGAATTTATGTGATGATAACTGCCAAATTTCAGTTTACTGAAACTGTGAGAACTTATCTGCTAGCATCACTAGTTGGTTTTTTAGCTTTCATGCCTTGGATAACAATTGTAACTGGTGACTTTTTTCAATTTTTAATTTCAGCAAACAAAACAACAACGCAGCCAGATTTGATACCTATATTTCCCTTTTTATTAATGCAGTTAAGCCGAATTTTTTTTGATATAAACCTTAGAGCAGAAAATCCCCTAGCCTATTTAATTGCATTAAGCTTTTTAGTTTTGGTAGGATATTCAATTTATTTTATTTGTCGAGCAACTAACTATAAAATCTGGTCTTTTATCATCACATTAATTGTAGTACCAGCATTACCCCTAATACTACCAGATTTAATTGCTGGGAGTATACGATCGTCTATCGAACCATATTTAATCCCATCTTATTTAGGAATCCAAGTAGCTGTTGCTTATCTACTAACTACGCAATTATATAATGGGAGCGTGTCACGCCGTAGCTTTTGGCACATAATCATGGCATTAGTAATTATTTGTGGTTTGATTTCTTCTAAGGTGAGTTCCCAGGCAGAAACTTGGTGGAATAAGGGTATGAATTCTGGCAATCCACAAGTTGCCCAAATCATTAATCAGAGTAATCGTCCACTTTTGATTAGTGATGCTTTTGGCAATAATTATGGTGATGTCTTTTCTTTAAGCTATCTTTTAGAACCAAAAGTACGATTTCTGTTGGTGAGCAATCAAAAAATTCCTAAAATTCCTGATGGATTTACTGATGTATTTTTATTTAATCCTTCAGAGACTTGGGGCAAAATAATAGAAAAAAAGTATAAATTAAAGACTGATATTGTTTATAGTGATAACTATTATTCAATCTGGAAATTAGCTAAAACTCGTAATTTGCGACGACGTAATATTTCACATAATAATAAATTACCTGCCAAGCTATCAACTGGGCAAATAATTCTTCCATAGCTGTCAATATTTCAAAAGTTCCTTGTTGTACAGATCAGCCTGCTTGAAGAGTTCTTACAAAACATCCTACTAAACCCACTTTTCCCACTTGATGAAAAAAGTTGTTTCGTTAAAGTAGATGATTGTTGTACAAGTTATTGCGAAATTTAGTTATGCGGCATCTCCAACTTACTCCAAATAGGTTGCGGTTTCTCATTGTCATGTTGTTAATGGTGGGTATATTTTTTCGTTTTTTTAACCTTGACCGTAAAGTTTACTGGCACGATGAGACTTTCACTTCATTGCGGATTTCTGGTTATACGGTAATAGAAACAAATTATAATTATAAAACGTTTGTTGTGTATGGTGACAATAATTACTTGCTCTGGAAAATAGAAAATCCACGTAGTAATGTATTTTTTGAAAAAATTAGGAATTAGTCAAAACTACACGCTGTAGGTATGGACAATTCATGTAGACGAATTCGCGTCTCGTAGAAAAGAGGCTTTATTCCCCTACCCCTGCACAAGATTATCATTTTCATTAGAACTTTTTTGAGTATTTTGTTTTTTACTACAAAAGACGTTACACTTTTTATGCGTAAACTACTAATTGATACAGATACTGCTTCTGATGATGCTGTAGCAATTATGATGGCCCATTCTTGGACAGATGTACAAGTTGTTGCAATAACCATTGTTAATGGAAATGTGTCTGTTGAACAGGGTTTGAAAAATGCACTGTACACGTTAGAAACTTGTAAGGCTATTACACCTGTGTATGTTGGGTGTAAAAAACCAATTCTAAGAAAAAGTAATTATGCTGAATGGTTTCATGGCAAAGATGGCATGGGAAATATGTACTATCCCGATTCACATATCAAACCCAAAATGTCACATGCAACTGATGCAATCATAGATTTACTAAAAACTTATCCTGATGAAATTACCCTCGTCGCCTTGGGGCCTCTTACAAATATTGCTATTGCATTAAGCCGTGCTCCTGAAATTGCTTCCCTAGTTCCTCGCTGTGTAGTAATGGGTGGATCTGCTAATACAGTTGGTAATGTTACACCTGCTGCTGAATACAATATTTGGGTAGATCCAGAAGCAGCAAAGGTCGTTTTTCATAGTGGAATGCCAATTGAAATGGTTGGTTGGGAACTCAGCCGATATACTGCCGCATTGACCTCTACTGAAATCGACATGATTGAGGCTTTCGGAACAGATAAATCGCTTTTAGCAGTGAATAGCAATCGATTTTCTTTTGAAGCTTCTAGAAAACTACAAGGAGCTATTGGATTAACACTAGCAGATCCAGTAGCGATGGCAGTTGCTCTTGATCCTACGATTGTAACCCGTCAAGGCAAATATTTTGTAGATATAGAAATAACAAGTGATCTAACTCGCGGTATGACAGTTATTGATGAATTAGATGTCCTTCATAAAGAACCAAACATAATTGTAGTTCGAGAAATTGACATACCAAGATGGAAAGAGATTTTATATAGTTGCTTAAGAAAATAGAAGCGATCCCTCTTTGGGACTTCCAACGAATATGGGGTTGAGCCGAGATACGTGTAATTTTAAGCAAGATGGTCTAGAAAAGCTTACTACATATAGCTTTTACCGTTTTTAATAGTTCCGCCTGATTTGAGCCGCACATCATTGGTAACAAGGTTCACGAAATTATGACCAAACAACTCTTATCTGTTGCCTATCTGTTATTATCAGTTGTGTTCAAGTCAGACAGAAATTATTTTCGGAGATAAACAATGGGCAAGAAATATGATGTTTATGGTGTAGGTAATGCCTTAGTAGATATAGAATACGAAGTATCTCCAGAGTTACTACAAGAGCTAAAGATTGACAAAGGTGTAATGACACTGCTAGATGAAGACAGTCAAAATCATATTTTGGAAAATCTTAAAAATCTTCATTGCCATAAGAGTTGTGGAGGTTCAGCAGCAAACACAATAGTGGCAATTAGTCAACTAGGAGGAAAAGCTTTTTATTCCTGTAAAGTGGCTAATGATGAATTTGGAGACTTTTACATAGAAGATTTACTTAACTCTCAGGTAGATACCAACTTAAAAAATGGCGATCGCCAATCAGGAATTACAGGCAAATGTTTGGTGCTAGTAACTCCCGATGCAGATCGCACCATGAATACATTTTTGGGGATTACTGGAGAATTTTCTACACAAGAATTAGTATCATCAGCGATCGCTGATTCAGAATATGTATATATCGAAGGATATTTAGTGACTTCTCCTACAGCAAAAGAAGCAGCTATCAAGGCTAGAGAAATAGCTGAAAAAGCGGGAGTAAAAACCACTATGTCCCTATCTGATTACAACATGGTGAAATTTTTTAAAGATGGTTTATTAGACATCATTGGATCTGGTTTAGACTTGATTTTTGCTAATGAAAGTGAAGCATTAGAACTAGCAGATACAGAAGATTTTCAAGTAGCTGTAGACAAACTAAAAACCCTGAGTAAGAAATTTGCCATTACTCGCGGTGCCAAGGGTTCAGTAGTATTTGACGGTCACAAATTAATCGAAATCGCTGCACCTCAAGTAAAAGCTGTAGATACAGTGGGAGCAGGAGATATGTATGCAGGAGCTTTCCTCTATGGAATTACCCAAGGTATGAGCTATGAAGAAGCCGGAAAATTAGCATCAGCCGCAGCTTCTAAGATTGTTACATCCTATGGGCCAAGATTAAAAACTGAGGAATTAAAGGCATTAGTTACTGCTTAGAGGGTGTTTGAAAAGTTTTGAGGGGTCAAATTTTCTGCCAGTAGTATATGGGCTGCGATCGCTACGGCTTGCTCTAACTTATCGGGAGTTTCGGGCGATCGCTTCTAGTTGTTGTGATATTTATCTAAAGATAATTTCAATAGTTGCTCCGTTTATTGGTTGCAAAAAATACAGTTACTACATTTGTATACTAATGAATGAAGCAATAACGTTTGCTTTATACTAACCGCATCATTAGTAACTCAAGTTGCGGGTTATAGGAATCTAAGTGCTATGCACCTATCGCTCATTTGTCTTTGACAGTCTTCTTTGTCAGCGTAGGCGAGCATTTACCGCAGGCATCGCCTTGAGTAGGTCGTCGATGATAGCATAGATAGCAATAGTTTCATTTAACATAAACCCCTCCGGTTTTGACTCTGGAGGGGGTTTTATTACTTTAGTGTCATGCCTGCGAACCTTCTAAAGCATAACTAGCAACTTGGGTTATTTAAATAGTTTCTTGATTAAAATCAGCTAAAAACAACAAAAATAAATATTAAACAAATTCTCATCTGAAATTAATTTAAGTAATGGTATAATGCCTTAAATTATCCTTTGTAATGAATTCAATGATTCATTGAAAGGTGTTGTATGCAAATAACAGATTTTCTTGGTCTTTTACATCCAGCGATCGCAATTATAATCGTGTTTCCGCTCATTGGTACAGTAGTTAATTTTGCTTGGCAAACACGCCAACGCAGAATGCAAATTTTAGCGGGAAGTAAGAGTAAAATTCCTCCAGTGGTTGGTGCAGAACATAAGCAGTTAGGTGAAAGGCTCACAAGTGCAGTTGTTGGATTAACTTTAATCGGATTAAGCTACCCTATTGGCAAAAATATTATCAAAAATCAATTGTGGAATAAAACACCTTTTCAAGTTATTTTTATACTGCTAATATTTGCTGCCACCATCGCCTCGTTAGTATTTCTTTATCGGGCAAAGCAGCGGGTGTGGCGGGCAGTTTTTGCAACTTTAACTGGTGCAGGTTTAGTAATTATAGGCTGTCAGGACGGAGTCTATCGCCGTACCAATGAGTGGTATTGGTCACATTATTATATTGGAATTACCGCAGCACTGTTAATGATTTTTTCATTAGCAATTGTTCAAGACATTTATCAAGATAAGTCCAATCGCTGGCGTATCGTCCATACGATTTTAAACTGCATTGCTTTATTGCTATTTATTGGACAAGGTATGACAGGAACGCGAGACTTGTTAGAAATTCCCCTGAGTTGGCAAGAACCCTATATTTATCAGTGTGATTTTGTTAATAAAACTTGTCCAACGCCAAATCCCCAAGCACCAAAATAAGCAAGGGAAAATAACCCATATCAATGCCCTTCAGGAGTGCTGAGTGGGGAATCTCACTTCTTCACTCAGCACGGGCTAAACGCCCCGAACAGAGCTAACGGAACTCGAAACAGGCTAAACGCCCCGCTGACGCTAACGGAACTGTTTTGCCCAATGTCCAATGCCCAACTATGATAATTTACCTGCCTAATCATTGTAGTGGCAAAGTGACAATTACTGTTGTGCCAATACCCTGTTCACTTTCTAATTGAATATGACCACCATGTAACTCCACACATTTTTTAACTATAGTGAGTCCTAGTCCTGTTCCTTGAATTACGCCCACATTACTGGCGCGATAGAAGGTTTTAAATAGATGAGTTTGGTCTTTGAGGGGAATGCCCATTCCCCGATCTCTGATCTGGAAAATTGCGAGGCGATCTTTGCAAATCAAATCAAACCAAATAGTATCATTTTCAGGGGAATATTTGATGGCATTGGAAATCAAATTTGTTAAGATACAATTTAGTAGGTCTTCATCCATTTGGGCTTGGGTCGATTCACCTTGAAAAGTAAAGATAATGCTGTGCTTACTACCTGCATTTAGTTGAAGAATATCAGTGAGTTCGCTACAAAAATTTTCTAAATTTAAAAGTGTAGGTTTATATTCAAGTTTAGCTGCTTCTGTTTTACTCAAAAACAATATTTCATCTAAGAGATTAAGCATCTGGTTGATAGCATTTTCTATTCGATTGAAATATTTAGTTCTTCGGACATCAGTTAGTTTATTACTGTTGTATTCAAGGATATCTACAGCCGTGCGAATCGTAGTCATAGGAGTGCGGAACTCGTGAGAAACCATTGCTACAAAGTTTGACTTTAACTCGTTGAGTTCCTGTTCTTTTGCTAGCGCTTGACGGGTGCGTTCTTCACTCTCGCGTAGTTGGTTGAGAATTTCGCTTCTTTCAATGGCATAGCGAATGGCACGCGCTAAACGTTGTATATTCATTTTATCTTTAACTAGATAGTCTTGCGCTCCTTCTGCTAATGCTTGCAGTGCTAAATCTTCATCATCAACACCTGTTAATATCACAACTGGGATATCAGGTACTGCTGCCTTAAATTCTTTCAATGTGTCCAGTCCAATAGAGTCTGGAAGGCTGAGGTCTAACAAAACTAGGTCGAATCTGCGTTGCTTTCGACTCTCTATCTGAGAATTATTAAGGGTGGACGCAGAGTTTTCCCTGCTAGCTTCTATTGCCTCAGATAATCGTTCAACATGTAACATCTGCCATTGTTCTTGATCTGAATTTAAAAATATCCGGCGTAGCAGATAAGCATCACTTGTACTATCTTCTACTAATAGAATGTGAATTGTGAGCTTTTCCATAGTACAGGGTTATATCAATTTGTTAGATAATCACCTGATTTCCTATTTTTTTAGATAGGGATAGAAATCATGCGCTTACTAGAAGGTTATTAAACTGTTATTAGATATATATTTAAAGATACCTTAATTTGCGTTGAAGGTAAGATAAAATACAGTTCCTACGCCCGGCCCGGTTCCGACTCAGCCCAGATGCGACCACCATACTGTTTTCGACGAGTATGAAGATGGCGGAAAACCTCAAAAATTCGCTCAAGATATTGAGACCATTATCCTGAGCGATCGCTATATGTAAATTACTTCGAGCTAGACTCAGTGCTATATTACAGTCAACGAGCAGAAATTACTGGCTAACGCACGCACGTAGAGATAATGTAGCTCATAACACAAAAAAATAAGTGGATAATTGAAGCTGTTACACCACCTATCCACTTGATACTTACTGTATTAGGGTGATTACAAAAAACCTGACAAGATAATTAAAACTTGGGAAAGTTCAAACCAATTAACGTGACTCAGTTCCTTGATTAGGGCTACCTGCTACAGAATCATTTTCTGGTGCTTCTGGTGTAGCAGTGGATTTAGCATCACTCTTTTCAGCATCGCCAGTTTGGCGGGTACTTTCGTCAGCAGTGGTTTGGTAGCCGCCAGAAGCGGTAGGTGTAGCTTCTTGATTATTAGATTTTTCTTTTTGTTCTTCAGCCATGACTACATTCCTAATTTTTTATTCTTGGGATTATCTTAAAAAAATTAGGGGTATGAGTGTATCTATCCAGAATATAGTTATGGCTGATTCGTCCCTCTATCGTAAGTATTGTTTAGTACTACTCATATATGCTGATAAAAATCCACAAATATAGAATTTATTAACCTGAGAACGCTTGCTGTCGTTAAGGGAGAACTCGGAATAGGTTTTATTTCCAAGACGCTTTTAAAATTGCTTTATTGATAGTTGACAGAAAATGCCAAACGATCTGACTGGATCTGAATGAATAAGCTGTCGCGCTTATAAGTTGCCTCATAATCTGTTAGGTAAAACCTGCAAACCCTCTCCTCTGCTCCTCTG
>CAXUOL010000190.1:2924-10039 GCA_964252435.1 uncultured Nostoc sp. | reverse complement strand
GAGTAGATGGCGACTTTAATGGTACTTCATCAGTCTCGGCACTAAAAGCATCTGCCAGTTCAGGACTAGCGATCGCTACGGCGCTTTCATGCCATTCATGGATGATCGCGTCAATTATCTCCCATGCTGTAGTTGAGGAATCTATCAACCGAAAACCCTCACTCAACTCCTTGATAAAGTCTTGCAGATCATCTTCTTCAAACACACTCAGCCATCCATAAGGATGTTCAAAACCGATTTCCTTTCCTAGTAACAAAGAGAAGGCGACAGTTAATGCCTCAAAAACAGCTTTACTCTGTGTTGCTGCCTTCACGAGAAAAGTTACTTCCTCCCGGCGCAACAAGGCAAAAGACTGATCGTTGCGAGTAATTGTCACTGGACGTTCTAAAGCTTTGTCCAGAACTCGCCCTGGCTGACGATTCAACTCAGTGGCTGTAATTAACTCATCTGAGTAGATATTGCCGAAAGTCCCGATAGACATAGGTTATGCGTTTTTAGTCAACGCCGATTTAAGAAAATTATTAGTTTATACGTATAATTGTACGTACTATTCATCAGGGGTCAATAGGGATTAAAAGCTAGAATCAAGATAGTTTTAGCAGCTTAATTCTCAATTCATAACTCATAATTTTTAAGAATGTTGCCACGAGAAGAACTTTTAAAAGGTGTTGAAAATCGAGATAGTGTAGCTCGTGTAATCGATCAAGCGGAACAAGCGATCAAAACTTGGGAAGTGGTTTTGACTGATTTTCTATCTCCCCCAGAATTGGCAGAAATTCAACGGGTGTTTAACCGATTAACAGAAGTGCAATTGGTGGCGTGGGGTGGATATCCGCAAGCTGAACGCCAAAGAATAGCGATCGCTCGTTCGGAACTTCCGTTAGATCAATCTCAAGTCAGCCTTGTAGCTGTGGAAATTGCAGGTAATTTCCTATTTGATACCGCCTCTCACCGCGACTTTTTAGGCGCAATGTTGGGGACGGGAATCGTTCGTGAAAAGACGGGAGATGTGATTATCTTAGGAGAACGAGGGGCGCAGGCGATTGTTGCACCAGAGTTAGTGGAATTTTTGTCAATGAGTCTGAAACAGGTGCGATCGGTTCCTGTGAAAACTCAGCAGATTCAGGTAGCTGAATTAAAGGTTCGGGAACCCAAGAAAAAAGAATTAACTACTGTGGAGGCTTCTTTAAGATTAGATGCGATCGCATCTGCTGGTTTTGGTATGTCCCGCAGCAAAATGGTTGATTTCATTGATGCTGGTGATGTCCGCGTCAATTGGAAGGAAGTTACCCAAGCTAGTTCTCAAGTCAAATCAGGCGACTTAATCGCCATTCGCTCTAAAGGACGTTTAGAAATTGGGGAAATAGCAGTTACCAAAAAAGAGCGTTACCGAGTTCAATTAACAAGGTATATGTAATAAGTTAGAAGTTAAAAGTGAGGAGTTAAAAGTTAAAAGTTAGAAATTTTAAATTTACCACTTTCTTTAACTCCTAACTCCTAACTCCCAACTCCCAACTCCCAACTCCTAAATACTTAGGCTTTAAAGCGTTTTGCTAACATATTCAGTAGAAGTTTGCGCGGTACAAGCCGAGATAATTTGCTTCTAATTTGAGTGGTACTATCAGAGCTAATAACAGTTGGATAGCCTTTTTCTAAAGCCTCTAAAGATTCCCAAACTACTTTTTCGGAAGAATAGACTTTATCTGTACTGCCTGCCAACGCTGGAGGAAAATTAGCTTCTGCAAAAAAGTTTGTTTCTATTGGCCCTGGACAAGTGACTAAAATACGCACACCATACTGATGATTTTCTGCCCATAACGCTTCACTAAAGCTGAGAATAAAAGCTTTACTGGCAGCATAAACGGAAAGGTATGGTATTGGTTGAAATGCGGTAATAGAGGATACGTTAATAATACTTCCAGAACGACGTTGCCGCATCAATGGTAAAAATTTATGAGTTAAATCTACCAATGCCAAAATGTTTAATTGTACGATTTTGACTTGTTTTTCTCCATCCCCTTCAGCAAAATCACCATAAGAACCAAAACCAGCATTGTTGATTAATAAGTCAATGCTTAATCCCTTTGCTTTTGTAGTCTCAAATATACTAGTAGCTGCATTAGCTTCTGTGAGGTCTTTTACTATAACGTCTACTTGAATGTTGTGTTGTTCTTGTAGTTGTTTAGCTAATTGGCTTAGTTTCTCTTCAGAACGAGCAACGAGTACAAGATTTGTCTTACGTGCAGCTAGTTCTTGAGCAAAGGCTTTACCAATACCACTAGAAGCACCAGTAATTAAAGCAGTTGGCATTCTACATATTTAGATAGTTTTTAAGCACTTATAAATTTTAACTATACTGACTATAAGTTTTAACTACCCAAAGTGATATATCTCTTGCACAAATGCAAAATTTGCCTGCGGTATCTTGCTACATTCCCCAACCCCTTTTCCCAAGATTGGGAAAGGGATTTAGTCTGAGGGCTTTTGATTCATGTAAGAAGTTTATTAAGTCTGATGTCACAAATAATGATTTTTCTTATGGCTATTCAAAATGAATTTGAATTGCTAATTACCATTTTTCAGACCAATAGATAATTTCTGAGGCGGAACTATTAATAGCAACGCCGTAGCTATCTCCATGATTCCACTTAAAGCCAGGTCTACCTTTGTCATCTGTATTTAATACTAATATTTCATAAGTAGCTGGAAAAGATTCTGTAGGAGAGTCACTAGTGTAGAAGAAAGTTGTCGGCACACCATTCGGTTGATTTATATGGTCGTTTGTGTTACCACCTCTATATTTGTGCTTGGCACTATTTCTGTATTGTGAAAGTAATTTTTCTATCTTCTTTTGTGGCTCTTTTAACCTAATTTGAAAAAAACTACTTCCTTGTAAAACTTTGGGAGAGTAAGCAATACGAACGTCTTTAGCATCAGGAGGAATCTCATTAGGAAAATGTTTTACTTGGTCATTATCAGACCATAGTTGATTACGAATTTCTTTATAGCGTGATGTATCAGTTATAATTTTAGGCTCACTAGTGGTGTTAAAAGTTGTTCTCAGAAAAAAGCTTCCCCCGACAATACTAAGACTAGCAAGGGCTAATAGAAATTGCGATCGCTTCATCAAGTTGGGTATGTCTAACTTTCATAGTCATATACCCAACTAATAAACTAAATTCGTACTATTACGGATATCGAATCAGAAATATTAACAGAAACTTTGTATATTTAGAGGAAAATTAGGATAAGTGTAAAATTACTGTGAAGTTGGTCAATGATTACCTAGTCAAATACCGTAGGCGCTCCTTTCTTATTGAGACTAGTACTACCGTTGTAGCTAACGAAATCAATTCCACAGCTATCCATTTTTTTTCAATTCTTCCTGATGCAGCAATAACTAAAGCGGATATATAAATAGTAGATGCACCTTAATTAAATCACAGCCTTCAGCTTTTAGTTGAGGGCTTTTTTTTATTGCTAATACTTTTTTATTTAGAAAAAAATAAATTTATTTAAAAGGATAATTTACCCGGATATGGCAATAAATAAAGCGGACTAATAAATGGTAGATGCACCTTAATTAAATCATAGCCCTCAGCTTTTAGTTGAAGGCTTTTTTATTGCTAACGGGACTTAAACATTTTTGAGACAGAAACAAGGCTCAAACCTATACAGGGCAAGCAAAATACATCGAAGGCTCAAAAATGCTTGAAACTCAGATATATCAGGAAACTAGGTAAACCGATGTCAAAGTCTTTTTGTATATACGTTTGAGAGTTTTTTCAGGCTACTTTTTGTCTAAGTCCCACTAATAATTTTTTATTCAGAAAAAATTATTTTTTTCAAAAGTCTAATTTTCCCGGATATAGCAATAAATAAAGTGGATTAATAAATGGTAGATGCACCCTAAGAAATTATAGCCCTCAGCCAAAAGCTGGAGGCTTTTATTATTTCAATATCGATGGCAGCAAACTGGGAGCTAACCACACTGCATAACCAATAAATCCAAATAGCAAGGTAATTAGGACAGTAATGCCGTAGCTGATACAAATTAATAAACCGTCAGATTCGATGGTGGCAACAGTCAAAAGTAAAATACCGATAGTCGGGATAGGATTTGTAAACGGGATTGGTAATATTAGTAATACTGTTAATAAAGAGATACAAAACCCATTAATTCGCCAAACTAGAGGATTATGAGCTATTTTTGCTAATCGGGGACGGGCGATTTTCTGGAAAACTTTGGTAAGCCGTCCCAAGTTTTGCAAAAGTAACTGGGCGAAGGAACGAGGAAATTTGTAGTTAGCGATTCTTTTCGGTAGCCAAGGCGATCGCCTTCCTAAAACCATTTGCACTGACAACAGTAAACAAGCACCACCAAATGGGCCAGTTAATCCCGGTGGCATAGGAAGTAAAAAAGGCAAAACTAATAATGTAATTACCAGGCTGAAGCCCCGTTCTGAGGTTTCTGTCAGAATATCACCTAGAGTCAGAGGTTGTTCAGCTAGGCGTTGCAACAGGGACTTTATATCTTGAGAAAATCTCAGATGCATTTGGCGTGAGTTGATGCGAGTTCCCACTTTGTACTAAAGGAAGATGAGGGAGAATAACTTCTAAACTCTGCCAATTTTAGATTTTGAATTTTGGATTGAAAGAAAATCTAAAATCTAAAATCTAAAATTGAATAACTCCTAACTCCTGCTTTCTAGGGGTACAAAAACAGCTATAGCTTTAGGTATAACCCGAAAATGAGCAGGTGTGTAGGTAGTAATTTCACCATCTGTATTGATAGGGCGAGGTTTGCGAGTATGTACCTCTATTTCTTGACCTTGATGGGAGCGTACACTCTGCCAATGTATATGTCGCCCTCGTCGCATTGCGGGTAGTAATAATATAACTTGCCACCAGTGTTCAATCTCCAAGCTATAAAGGTCTAACCTTTGATCGTCTATTGTGGCATCGTCAGCCACTGCCATACCACCACCGTAATAGCGGCCATTACCGACTGCAATTTGCACTGTTTTGACGCGAACCAATTCACCGTTGATCGCAATCTCTGCTGTAAAAGGTCTAGCTTCCAAAATCACTTGCAATGCAGTAGTAGCATAGGCAAATACTCCCCAACGGCGCTTAACTTCTTTGGTAAGTCGTTGGGTAATTTTTACACTCAATCCCATACTGGCAACGTTAAAAAAGTGCTTGCCGTTCACCCAACCCAAGTCGATGCGGTGTAAATTTCTATATCCAATAATTTTGCAAGCTTCGTTGAGGGAATTTGGGATTCCCAAAGTTCTCGCTAGATCGTTGGCAGTTCCCAGAGGCAAGATTCCCAAAGGTAACTGAGTCTCAATTAAAGCATCTACGGCAGCATTTAAAGTACCATCTCCTCCGCCAATAATTACCAAGTCAACTTGATGCTTATAGCGAAGTATAACTTCAGCAAGATGTTTGGGATCTTCTGTAGACTCCTCAATTAAATCAAAGCCAAGTGTTTTCAGATATTGAATCGCTTCCGACAGACTCTTTTGCCCTTGGCGAGCATGACGATTTACTAACAGCAGTGCGCGGGAACTCATGGGTGGTACCTTTTGTTGTTGATATGTCCAATTATCCGCATCTATGTATTCTGCTTGATGTTGACTATAAAAAAGTGTTTAGGCTGTTATGAAAGTTATCAACAATTCATTTTCCTAACATTTATTATATTGTGACTACTAATTTTTAATTTTTCTTGTTCTTTAGTTTAGCGCTACTATCCCTCAGTGTGTTGATCTTCAACAAATATATTTATTACTTCCTATATAAATGAACTTTAGGTATTTTTTGTGATGTTAGTAACTTCTAAAAGTTTCGTAACCTTCTCTTGAAAATCGTTCAAGGATTTGGTTAAATCAAGACTTAAATATGTATTTTTTGTCATTAATGGTAGGTATTCCCTAGTTTATTTTTGGGAATCCTACCTTTTTTGTGATCAAAATACCAGCTTGTATCAATACCTAAAATACGCTCAATTTCTTTAATGAAAGCAAATCTGTCACACCCTAGAATCTGGCGATCGCAGTACCTGCAATCGATCGAGTTGGTGCATGGTGTTTCTAAACGCTATTCATTGCCCCGCCATTTTCACGAAGAACTGGAACTCGGCATCAGGCAGGGTGACGGCTGGCAGTTTAACTACCGAGGCACGATGTATAGCGTTCCATCAAATACCTTGGTGGTGACACAACCCGGCGAAGCACATTATGCTGATTCTACGAGCGATCTAGACTGCACTTTTCGAGGGCTACGGGTAGGTATAGATTTACTTCAACAAGTTGCCACAGAAGTGGCAGGATGCAAAACAGCGCTGCCATCTTTTGGGATGCCTCTAGTCCATGACCGCGACCTTAATACACAAATTGTTCAAGTTCATCAAGCCCTAGAACAATCCATTTCTGGGCTTGAACAACAAACATTGATCTTGGATTTGTTAGCACAATTAATTTTGCGCTGTGCAGAAAATCCGCCAAGACAAGCCAAGTTAGGGGAAGAACGTCAGCCCGTCGAGCGCATCCGGGCATATTTAGAAGATCATTACAATCAAGAGGTTTCATTAGAACAATTAGCACAGATTGCGAACTTGAGTTCCTTTCATCTCAATCGATCTTTTCGCAAAACCTTTGGAATGCCACCCCACGCTTATCAAATTCAAGTGCGAATTTTGCAGGCAAAACGGCTGCTAAGAAAAGAGTGGTCGATCAATAAAGTAGCCGTTGAAACTGGATTTGCGAGTCAAAGTCACTTTGGCTCACACTTCAAGCGGCTTGTTTGTGTTACTCCGAGGCAATACATACAAGACAGCAAGAACGTGATAGATTTCGATGCTTAAATTCATTAATCTCTCAATAGGCTTTTTATAATTTAAGTTCGCAAGCTATGGCGACGAAGGCTGAATTGGAATCTTTAAACAATAGATTAGGTTCGTATCAAACTCAAGTTGAACCCGATTGGGAGAGCTAGGCGGCGATCATTGTCATAACCAATTGAAATAAAGGATTTATACATGAACCCACAAAATAAGCCACAATCTTTTCAAGTCAATAATGCCGAAGGTCGCGCTTACTGGGGTATGG
>CAXUOL010000190.1:0-2824 GCA_964252435.1 uncultured Nostoc sp. | reverse complement strand
AAGCCACAATCTTTTCAAGTCAATAATGCCGAAGGTCGCGCTTACTGGGGTATGGGCATTCTCTGGATCATGCTGGCGACTGCCGAAGATACCGATGGACAGTATTCTTGTATAGAAGAACTGTTGCCGCAGGGTCCGGCAGCACCGCCTCACATCCATGAAGCGGCAGATGAAACCTTCTACATTTTGGAAGGCGAAGCAACTTTTTTTGTAGAAGACCAGCCGATTAAAGCAACCGTCGGATCGTTTGTGTCAATTCCACGAGGCACAAAACACGCTTTTCAAATCGATTCTGAAACGGCACGATTACTCAATACTTATGTTCCCGCAGGTTTTGAGTACACGATCCTGGCGACGACAGTGCCCGCACAGACGCGCACATTGCCTCCTGCTTCACTGCCTTTTCCCGATCAAGAACAAGCTAATCAAGCGCTTGAGCAAGTCATTCAAAAGTATCCTGCTGCTAAAACCAAATTTTTACAAGGTTTCGCAAGCTAAATTACCCGACACCAGATGATCTAAGTTTGGTTCCGGCAAAGCGATCGCTGCCGTGTAGTTGCTGTTCAAGTAGCGAGTCTGCTTCATTTATTAAGATAGCGGCAAAGGATGAATTCTGTAAACTTTGCAAGGAAAATCATGACGACAAAATTGACAGTTCTGGTTGCTGGTTCTACTGGGATGCTGGGTTCTAAGATTGTTTCTGCTTTACTCGACAAAGGCAACATTGATGTTCGAGCAATGGTACGTAGGCTTAACCCGCCGCAGGCATCAATCGACGATAGCAATGGAGAAAATCGCCAAAAGATCGACGCAATGAAAGCCAAGGGCGCAGCGATCGTCGAAGGCGACGTGATGCAGCCTCAAACCCTACTGCCGTTGTGTGCAGGGGTCGATGTTGTTGTCTCTGCGATCGGTAATAATGAAGTAACTGTGCCAGGGCAGAAAAACTTGATTGATGCTGCCAAACAGCAGGGCGTGAAGCGGTTCATTCCCTCCGATTACTCCGTGGACTATCGCAAGCTGGACTACGGCGACAACGACAATTTGGATAAGCGCAAGGAAGTATTTGAGTATCTTCAGCAAAGTGGTTTGGAATATACCTTAGTTCTCAACGGGGCATTTATGGAGTTCATCACCTATATGCCACTGTTTGACCTAGAACATCAGACCTTTCAATACTGGGGTGATGGTGAAACGCCGCTCGATCTCACCACGACTGATGATACTGCTAAGTATGTGGCAGAAGCGGTGAGCGACCCAGGCTTGGCAAACACGGCATTGGAAGTCGCGGGTGACACACTGACCTCGAAGCAGTTGAAAGCCACTTATGAAGAAGCGACGGGCAGTAAATTAACTGAAAAATCATTGGGCAGTATAGCCGAGATGCAAGCTTGGATTACAGCCAAAAAAGCGTCAGCTAGCTCACTCAACGAGTACGTCTTCCACCAGTATATGTATGCGATGGTGTCGGGCAAGGGCAAACTCGATCGGATTGGAAATGCTCGCTATCCTCACATCAAACCCATGACAGTTAAGCAATTTCTCAGCAAAGGAGATTTGTAAAACGGCTGCTTGAGTAGGAAAAGCGATGGTCAAATTCAGGAGTCCCTCAACCCCTTACGCCAGTTGCTACAACGGGGAGGAACCTTTGTAACGCACTGGCTCCCCTACTAACGTTAAGGAATAAGATTCAAAGTCTCTTTCCTTTTAGAAAATTGGTATTACAATTATTTAATTTTTGGTCGAAAAAGTAATTATATCTGTCAACTTATGCTGTGACAGATTGAAAATTGTCTTTGCTAAAGCGATCGCACCTTGGAAACGGCTTTTTCGGGTAAATCCCTATCTGCATTTTGAATTGTGCTTTTATGACTTTTTCGGGTCGGTGTCGCCACCACCAATAATTGCTTGAAACGTGTCCCCTAGTAAAAATAAAAACGCCGCCACTAACACTACAAGCATTAAACTAGCAAGGGCGGCAAAGGGAGAGATGATAAACAAGATTAAAAGCGCAAACACCAATATATTTAGTAATGTCTTATTCATCTTTTTTCATCTTTAACAATATGTGCATTTTCTACAAATAACAGATAAATCAACAATCTGTCACCTGCCTTCTGTTAGATTTAACTTGTGCGCGCTTACTTTTGTGGTCAAGACGCTTTCTTTGAGAACTGCGAGTTGGTTTAGTGGGTTTGCGTTTGATTGTCACGACAACTGCGCTTTGAATGAGTTCTTGGAGTCGTCTCAATGCTGACTCGCGATTGTTCTCTTGGCTTCGGTGTTCCTGAGCTTTAATTACAACTACTCCTTCTTGATTAATGCGGCGATCGTTGAGCTTTAAAAGCTGTTGTTTATAATAATCGGGTAATGATGAAGCCGCAATATCGAAGCGCAAGTGGATCGCGGTAGAAACCTTATTCACATTTTGGCCTCCTGCTCCTTGGGAGCGAATCGCAGTAATTTCAATCTCAGTCTGTGGGATGATAACTTTGTGGGAAATTTGCAGCATTACTCACAAGGTAAAAGAGAAACTTATAACTTTAGGATAAATTTTCTTTACTCAGTTTGCTCGGCTAAATCTATCATTACATCTACGTCTTCATTGTTGTTCAAATTCACTTCTAAAGTCTGTCCTTGGATTGTTACTTTATCGCCTGGTACTAGTCGCCGTCCTCGTCGAGTTTCCAGCATACCGTTTACTTGGACATCGCCACCTTGAATCATCAGCTTGGCTTGACCTCCAGTTGGCACTATACCCATCAACTTTAAAAATTGATTTAACTTAATTGTGTTGTCTCTAATTTTCTTCATAGTAAATAAA
>CAXUOL010000189.1:3308-10056 GCA_964252435.1 uncultured Nostoc sp. | reverse complement strand
CGCCTGTGTAACAAGCTGCCATTGTCAACTGGTAAAGGTCGGTCAGCAAGCTGTAGTCATCGGCAGAAAGGTTCAGTTCCTGGTTCTGCTGGCTTTGCTGTTTATGTACATAGTCCAAATCTGGCAAAGTTGTCATGCAAGAGCTTCCTTACAAGATGCTTCTCTTATTTATGGTAATATTTACCATAAATAATGTCAACTCCTGGCGAGTATATTGTCTGAGATTGTCGTAAAACAGTAGATTTATCGGCAACTTAATACTAACTTTATCAAATACTTAATATTTTTTAATAGTAATAATGTTAATTAGATCGGGCGGTTAATGAAGGAAAATAATATCCTGGTAAGGCTAGTTTGTTTACGAGCCTCTTTTCCAGACTGGGGTTGAAAAAATAGCTAAATTACAATTAGAATTAATGAGAAAAGTTTGACTTTTTGACAAACTAAAGTATTGCAAAGTTATCTGAATAAATATTGCATATAATTTCAAGATATTGAGAATTCAAGCAAACCTTGAATATCAGCATTAAAGTATAGGTATCACAATCAATGGCGACTCGAAAATCAGGAGTCAAATATTATGACTATTTCCAAAATCATTGCGAACATAACCCAGTATATTTCTGAAGCTGCAATGCGGATTTTTGGACCTAATGATGATGCTTATCCTGTTATTGGCGTACAACCTTTTACAGGTGAGCCTTATGATAAGCGTAAAGATGATAATTAGTAGGTGCTAAATATAGGAATGCAACCTAAATAATAATTTGTGAAAATCGAAAAACTTAGATATCCGACTTCTTAGATAAGTCGGATATCTCGTTGTTAACTAATGATTAAATAGGGGCGTATAAGAGTTAACAACTCAAAATTAAAAATGACGCTCTCTACGTTCGCGCAGCGTGTCGTAGACAGACGCTACGCGTAGCTTGCTTCACTGTAAGAGTACGCGGACTCGCTAACACTGCGCTAACAAAATTCAAACATTTTAGACATTTTCAGACGGGGATTTAAACCCCGACTGAAACTGACCGGAGGTGGAGTGGCTCCGACTCCACGCTACGTGTTTTGGTTGGGGTCTTAGCTCGACTTTATCCAAAATTAAGAACTCGCTTTCTTTATCCGACAAAAACCCTAGCTTTTTGGCAAATACTTTTTCCACGTCACAGATTATCGATGAAGTGAAAAAAGTAAAACTACTGTCCTACAAAGGTTTCAGCTTAAGCGATCGCGTTGCGAAAAAAATGGATAAAGTCGAGCTTAGAGGATGTTTGAAAAGTCCTCTTCTCAGTAGCAAAACGTTTAGATCCCCCTAAATCCCCCTTAAAAAAGGGGGACTTTGACTCCGATTCCCCCCTTTTTAAGGGGAGCCAGCGCGGTCTTCTCCCTTGGCGTTAGCCTCTCCCTTTGGGAGAAGGGGAGAGGCCAAAGGCGATGGGGGTTTCCCCCATGAGCAACTGGCGTGGGCTAGGGGGGATCAATAAAGTGCCTAAAATCACAGCCAACCACTTTTCAAACAACTTCTTAAACCCCTTGATTTACGATAAACAAGAGAAATTTAAAACTGATTCACCTATCAAAACTTTTGGGACAGATCGCTAATGGTCTGTCAAATTTAAATTGATGGGTAAGCAAATTCGTAGTCAGGACTAAAGTCCTTATTTACTAAGTACTTTAGTCCTGACTACAAACCCTCAAAACTATCTTGACAGAACAGTAGGATTACACGTTTGTTTTGTCTATTCTAGACATTTAATTACATACCAAAGGAGTGAAAGTTCATGAAATCACAACTTTTTAAATTTTTGGGTTTACCTTGTGCTTTAGTTATGCTAGGTAATGCACCATCTCTAGCTGCAAGTGCATCTGGTACAATTAGTGAATATCATCTAAATAGTCAGGTAGCACAAAGGGGTGTATGTATTAAAATGAACCCTACATTACCAACTGCTGGCGGTTGGCTATGTTTGTGGAAGGATAATGCTTTGTACCAAGAAGTTACTAATTTACTTCTTGAGGGTTATTCATCAAGAAAAACCTGTTTGGTTAATTGGAGTACTTATCGCGGCGGTTATGCAGCTATTGATTATATAAGCTGCTACTAATTAAGCGTTTCCACAGTTGAAAGCAAATACAGCTAAACGTCGGACTGTGGCTTCTCCATTTTTGCGTAGCTTGCCGCCGTAGGCATTGCGCTCCGTTTTCTTCACCTTTGCACCTCATATTAGACCTCTTGCATAAATCAAAAATAAAGAACCCCACCCCCGCATTTGAGTAAAGCAAATACTCCCCTCCCCGATGCCTTGGGGAGGGGTTGGGGGTGGGGTGTTAGGGACTTTTGCAAGAGGTCTATTAGACATCTCCATAAATTAGGTTTTCAGATTCTTTTTTGGAGATGTCTATTCAATAACTGGCTTATCGTTGACACTCAAGAACGACCCAAAGGGGTAAATTCTCGTGAGCAGCCGCGATCGCACTCGTAACCCAAAGCCGAATTTGTCAAAGACGCTCATGTAAGGCTTGAATGCTGAACAGGAAAGCATTTCACTGATTCTTGCTTCAGCAAGTAACTCTCTGGGGATTCTATTCAACATCTTTAATGCGGGTTTTCCGTTCTAGAATCTCCTTCAGCACTAAGGTTACTACTGCTAGCAACGCTAACAGTACAGCCGCAGAGAAAGCCGCTTCAGTTTCGTATTGTTTGTAAGCGTCTTCTACAAACAGTGGTAGGCTCTGGGTTCGGTCAGCAATGTTGCCAGATACGACTGAAACCGCTCCGAATTCACCCATTGCTCTGGCATTGGTCAAAATTAAACCATAGAGTAAACCCCAACGGATACTGGGTAGAGTGACACGCAAAAATATCTGCCAATCTTTAGCACCTAGAGTTCTAGCAGCTTCTTCTTGATCCTTACCAAATTCTTCTAAAACCGGAATCACTTCCCGCGCCACAAAGGGCATACTCACGAAGGCTGTAGCCAGCACCATACCTGGAAAGGCAAAAATAACCTTGATATCATGGGCTTGGAGCCAAGGGCCAAACCAGCCATTTCGCCCGTAAAGTAGCACAATCATTAATCCTGCAACTACGGGCGAAATTGAAAAAGGCAGGTCAATAATGCTCAAAACTACAGCGCGTCCAGGAAATTTATTACGAGCGATCGCCCAAGCTGCACATAGTCCAAACACTGTATTCACAGGCAAAGCAATCACAGCTAACAACAGTGTCAGCCAAGCTGCATGGAGAAAAGCTGGTCGTGTCAGGTTGGACAGAAACGGCCTAATACCCTTACTAAAGGCTTGGACAAAAACGTTAATTGCCGGGATATATTGAACTAGGGCTAAATAGGCGATCGCGATCCCAATCAAAACTATTGGCACCCAACTCTTCTGCTCTTTCGGCTTGGCTGTATCTGATACAGATGCAGATGAGTGAAAACTTGGCTTATCTACTGTCATACCGCCTTGCCCATGTTTGTAAGAAATTAATTGCCAATAACAATACCAACGAAATTGATAGTAAAACTATGCCAATTACTGTTGCACCAGAATAGTCATACTGCTCTAGCCGTTGGAAAATTAGTACAGGTGCGATCAAATCTTGGAAAGGCGTATTGGAAGAGATAATCACAGTCGAACCATATTCTCCAACTGCACGGGAGAAACCCAAGGCAACACCAGTTAAAATTGTGGGAAATAAAGGTGGCAAAATCACTTTCCAGAAAGTCTGCCATTGAGAAGCACCCAGACACCAGGAAGCTTCTTCAATTTCATGTTCCATTTCTTGAAGTACGGGTTGCACAGTTCTCACAATAAAAGGTAGTGAGATAAATATCATTGCTACCGCTACTCCCGCGCGGGTAAAAGATACCTTAATTCCCAGTGGTGCTAGTAGCGAACCTAGCCACCCGTTATCGCTGTAAACCGTTGCCAGGGTTAGCCCTGCTACCGAAGTTGGTAGTGCAAATGGTAAATCCACTGTGGCGTCAATCAGGCGTTTTAAGGGAAAGTCGTAGCGAACCAGAACCCAAGCAATCAGAGTTCCAAATACGCCATTGAGTAAGGCGGCAAATATTGCCGTAACAAAAGTTACGTTGTATGTTGCTAGTGCGATATCACTGGTTGCGATCGCCCAAAACCTAGATGGAGGTTCTGTACCTGCTTTCAGAAACATAGCAGCTATGGGGACAAACAACATCACCGTCAAATATGCAATGGTGATTCGCCAAGTCCAAGGAACTCGCCCCAATCTCTTCCAGAATGGCGTTTTGCGTTCAACTTCCACAGAAGGAGATACAGTTGTCACGTCGCTTCGCTCCGAATTCAAAATTCAAAATTCAAAATTCAAAAATTTTTGATCCCCACAAATAAATTTAGGGGCTTGTAAACAGACTTCGTATTTCTTGACGGCAGTCCGTTCAAGTCGGGAAACCCGCCCACACGGCTGCCTCCGCTGTGCCACTCGTTATACATTTTTTTGCTTCTCCATAAATAAATTTAGGGGCTTGTATCATGAGTCGTTTTCGGTCATAGTGAACAATTCAAAATTTAAAATTCACAAGGAGCTTTTTGCCAGTGTTCGTAATTGCTAATTCGTAATTCAAGCACAGACCAACTACTTTTAATTCTGGAGAAAAGAAAGTTGTGGGGTCATACAGCAGAATTCAGAATTCAGAATTCTGAATTCAGGAGTAAAACACGTTTTATACATGAGTAACAGACTTACTTTGTGTACCTCACTTTCCTTGAAATCTGCTGTAATTACGAATTACGAATTACGAACTTGTGCCGAGCGAAGTCGAGGTATTACGAATTATTTTTTGGCTTGAATCTTATCAAACACGCCCCCATCTGCGAAGAACTTCTTATCAATTGCTTCCCAACCGCCCAAGTCTGCAACTGTACCCAGAGTTTTCAGCTTGGGAAATTTGTCTGTGACTTCCTTGGTTTTAGCTAAAGTCTCATCCACAGGACGGAATCCCAATTTAACAAACTCTTGCTGTGCTTCTGGGCTATAGAGGTATTTCACAAAACCTTCAGCAACTTCGCGGGTTCCGTGCTTATCGACGTTTTTATCTACCACAGCGATCGGATTGTCAATGGATATATTCACATCAGGAACGACATACTCAACCTTCTCGCCCTTTTGCTGTGCCAAAATAACTTCGTTTTCGTAGTTGATTAAGACATCACCCTGCCCTTGCTTGGCAAATGTATCAGTAGCTTCCCGCGCATCTTTAGGCAAGATTGGCACATTTTTGTAAACTTTAGTCACAAATTCAGTAGCTTTAGCGTCATCGCCACCTGTTTTAATTACAGAATCCCATAGTGCTAAGAAATTCCACTTAGCACCGCCGGAAGTTTTGGGGTTAGCAGTAATCAATTTCACACCGTCTTTGGCTAAATCTTGCCAGTTCTTGATGCCTTTAGGATTGCCGGAACGAGTAACTAATGCTGCAACAGATTTGGAGACAATACCATTGTTGGGAACTTCTTTCTCCCATCCTGGCTGAATCAATCCAGCCTTCTCAATCTTTGTGGTGTCTCCAGCTAGTGCCAAGTGGACAACATCTGCTTCCAAACCATCGATAACAGCACGAGTTTGGGAACCAGATCCGCCATAGCTTTGCTTGAAGACGACAGTTTGATTATGATCTTTCTTCCACTGTTCTACAAATTTAGGAATAATTGCTTCGTGAGCTGCTTTGGTGACAGCAAAGGAAACTAGAGTTAATTCAACATTATCTTTGCTTGCAGCCACAGGAGTAGCACTAGCAGCAGGGGTTTCAGAGGCAGAATTATTCCCAGTTCCTCCACCTGAGCAGGCGGCAAGGGCTACACTCAATACAGTACCTACTAAAAAGAGTGATACAAAGCCTTTGAGCGAATTTAGTCTGAACCGATACGTTCTATTGAACGCGTAGGCGTAGCCCGCCTTCGGCATCGCTTGTAATCTTTTCAGTGGGCGTTGCCATAAACTCATTCCATTTCCTCCACTAAATCTACAGATAATTGATGGGAATACAGCTATATACTGTTTATAATACTGGATGATTCCATGTATCTAGTTGCAAACACCAAAAAACCTCACATTCTTTATCAAGAATATGGTGATTCTACCAGTTCTGTGAGGAATTATAAATACTTTTATTTTTAACTATCAAGTTGTCATCACAATTCGCTACCTAGTGGATCAAGCAACTTGCTAAGGAATGTGTCAAGAAAAACAAAACCCATTTAGATACTATCTAAATGGGAAAAATTTCTGGTTAATTTTTGAATTCGCCAACAAAATGAGATTCTTAACTGAGTGCATATTTCAGGGGTAGTCCATCCTGAAAAACTAGTAATTCCCCTGCTTGGATTTGTGTCCAAACTTCGTTGTCAGTCAGGGGTGTAGTAGCAATGACAGCAACGCGATCGCGTTCAGTAGTCACTTCCCGAAAATCTACAGTCATGTCTTGGTCAATTAAATGGGCAGCGGCAAAGGGCGCTTGGCGAACAATGTAGCTGAGTTTAGTTGAACAATAAGCAAAGAAGTGTTCTCCATCTGACAATAAGTAATTAAATATACCAGTATTTGCGATTACAGCAGTAATTTCGTGCAGCACAGAGTACAGTTCCTTGATATCAGGCTTACCTTTCGGAAAGCGCGATCGCAATGTTTCTAGGATCATACAGAATGCTTTTTCACTATCGGTGTCACCTACGGCTTTATAAAAACCCAAATTTTCTGGATCAAAATCTG
>CAXUOL010000189.1:0-3208 GCA_964252435.1 uncultured Nostoc sp. | reverse complement strand
CTATCGGTGTCACCTACGGCTTTATAAAAACCCAAATTTTCTGGATCAAAATCTGGCAAATTACCGTTGTGGGCAAACACCCAATACTGACCCCACAATTCTCTGCGGAAAGGATGGCAATTGTGTAGGGCAATTTCACCCTGAGTAGCTTTGCGGATATGGGCTATGACATGGGTTGAGTGGATAGGATAACTCCGCACAAACTCCGCTACCGGAGAAGCAACAGAAGGTTGAGCGTCTAAAAACATTCGACATCCCTTTCCTTCAAAGAAAGCAATACCCCAACCATCGCGATGGTCATCCGTTTTTCCTCCCCGTGCAGAAAACCCTTCAAAAGAAAAGCAAATATCCGTTGGAACATTGCAATTCATTCCGAGCAATTGGCACATTAGCTCTCAATTTTTGACTAAGGTCTCAGGATCAAGATACTTCAGAATGCTGCATGATTCTGGAGCGATCGCTTCAATCTTAGAATTTAAGGCTGAGATATTCCAAATAATCCCCAAAAATAAACAGTCTGCTTCTAGTTAGCAAGATGACACTATGCCAAAAGATGGTAGCGGCGGATATCTGGTGCAGCAGTCACTAAGCCTTGGAGTTTAGCTGCTGCCGCTTGGAAATGGGGTGAATCTAGATGAGTATTCAGGGCTTCATCAGAAGTCCATTCTTCTACAAAAGTAAAGTCTGTTGGATCGTCTTGGTTTTGCAAAAGTTTATACTCGATCGCACCTGCTTCCTGACGGGTTGGCTCAATGAGTTCCAACAGTACAGCTTTGGTTGAGTCGATGGGGAGTATTATCTCCCGCACCTCTCAGTTAAATCTGGGCGTGCAGCTTTCACCGCACCCAGCTTCCGATGTTCTTAGCTTGCGCTTTTGCTCATGTGTTTGTAATCGTGGCAACTCTCATGAATTGCTTCAAGATTGTTTTTCTTCCAGTTGGCATGATTTCCGTCGATGTGATGCAGGTGAACCCGTTCCTCATCGATGAACTTTAAGCCGCAGGAAGCACATTTATGGTTTTGCTTCTTAAGAGCTTTAGAGGTTTCGCCGTCGTAGAGCTTACTATTACGTTCGCTCCAGTAGGCTGTGTCTCCGTCGTAAGGTGATTTAGTTCCTTTGACAGAAGAGTGTTTGTTTTCGGAGTGAGGAATCTTTGGGAATGCTTTGTCTAGTAATTTCTTGCTAGAGTAGCGGTTTTGCTTGGTTTCCTTGTTGAATACCGTGTAGGCTCTTTTTTCAATGTGGTATAACGAGTTTCTAGACTCATCCATCTTACAGAACTTATGGTACTTTCTCCAACCTCTAACTACCGGGGCTAATTTCTCAGCCTTTGTGGTAGCACCATAATTCGAGTTGTTGACGATGTGTTTTACTTTCTTACGGAACGCTTTGAAGTTATCCACTGAGGGAGTACATCTAAACTTTCCGTTTTTCTGGACTTTAAAGTGCCAGCCGAGGAAATCAAACCCATCTGTCGCGGCGGTAACTTTGGTTTTCTTTTGGCTTACATTCATTCCGCGTTTGCGGAGGAACTCGCTGATTCTTTCAAGTATCTCTGTCGCATCATCTTCGGGTCGGAGTATAATAACCATGTCGTCCGCGTATCGGACTGATGGTTCTATGATTGACTTATTTGGAGTCTTGTCGTGTACCTTGCTACCTTTTTTATATTCGTAGTGGTATCTGTGTATACTCTCGATCCCGTTGAGTGCAATATTTGCTAGTAATGGGCTGACCACTCCCCCTTGTGGGGTTCCTTGTTCAGGAAATTCTGGGTTAACTCCTGCCTTGAGGCATCGGAAAATACCGAGTTTTAAGCCTTTGGGGGCGATGAGTTCGTCCATTATTGCTGAGTGATTTATCCTGTCGAAGCACTTCTCGATATCGAGTTCTATAACTCGTTTTTCTATTCCATTGCAAATAGAGCATAGGTTGTTGAAGATGTATTTTTGTGCATCGTGGGCAGAGCGCCCAGTTCTAAACCCATAGCTCCGAGCGTGGAATGTGGCTTCGTGCGCTGCTTCTAGTGCATATTTTGCGAGGCATTGCCAAGCTCTATCCGCGATGGTTGGTATTTTAAGCATTCTGGTAGTCCCGTCCTCTTTAGGGATGGGGATTTCCCGTAGTCCTTGATGCTTCCAATTTCCATTATTCATTTTCAGTAGTTCTTCAAGGTTGAAGCGTTCTTCAAATGAGAGGGATTTTTTGCCATCAATACCAGCCGTTTTTTTACCAGCATTTAACTGAGATACTTGTCTTATTGCAAGAAATCGAGCCGAGGTAGATTTTAGAATAAGCTTTTGGAGTGACCTGGCTTTCCGCTTGTCTCCAACAAGAACCGCTTTGTACACGCGCTTTTGAAGGCGGAAAAGATTTCGGCGGAATTTCTTCCACGGTAGTGCTTTCCAAGATTCACTAGTTTTGTAACTGTGTCTAATCATTTTCTCTTCTAGAGTTTGTGTATTCTGAACACCTCAGACCAATTACGGTCTGTCCTACCCGACTTGTAAGAGTTCCGCTTCTCGTCTAGCCTACTTGGGGTTCGACTGCCCCAGGACTCACAAATCGTTTTTATTCGTTCCCTCGGAGAGATTGATTGTTCCGTTAGATGTAGCCAATTCGACTGCTGGATTCCCTGGACTCTTGCCGTTACTGAAATAATGTTCGGCGGGGATGACCTCCAGCAGGGTCAGGGATTTTTGTGTTGCGCCCTGCCTGTAGATAAGTCGCTTTTTTAGGCTCTGTTACATCATAGGAACTCCCTGTTAGCGCCAGTGTCAACCCGCAACGGTCGTCTGATTGCGCCCTGTTCCCAGCTTCACTCTACAAGAACCGAGCTTGTTCGGTGTGGGCAGATAAGGAGTCAATTCTGAGTCTGAATGGCAAGACTTGCACTTGCATCTGACCGAGAGTTCAGTCTTTAGTGACAGTAATCTGCTGTCAGACTGGTTTAGTCATGTACGGACTGATTACCGCGATTTACTAAACAACGAATCGCACTAGTTCTTCTACTTTGTTAGGCAAAGCAATAACATGGGCAACAATGCGAATAGTTTGGTTTGTCATTTGTCATTTGTCATTGATCATTGGTCATTTGTCATTAAGTCAATAGTTAGGAATTCTTTCGCTGCTCCTCTGCTTCCCTGCTGCTCTGGTAAGCTGTTCCACATTTAACTTGCAATAACAGCGTTACCCTTGTTTTTGACT
>CAXUOL010000188.1:0-10075 GCA_964252435.1 uncultured Nostoc sp. | reverse complement strand
CCATTGGGATTAAAGCTGGGTAAAGTTTATCAAGTGATTGATGTTGCAAATAAATTGTTTTTCAATCTAGCTAAAGTTAAACATCCTCTGGGGTTAGTATCGGGATATGTCAAAGTTACAGCTAGCTTTGAGCCTGCCAAAGAAGATTTAGAGCCTCCATTGAACAAACGTATCAACGTCTATTTTGACAAACGCTATCTATCGATTGAAAAGATTTTTGGGATTAATACTCCCAAACTTAACCCATTTAAGGTTGTCCCAGCTAATAATCCTACTAGCAGAACTGCCACATTGGATATTACTTACTTAGATGAAACCTTAAGAATTGGACGTGGAGGAGATGGAAGTTTATTCATTCTTAGTAAATCTGATAATTTACCTGAATTCACCTCCGAAATTTGAGATTAATCGCGCTGCTGAATGAATATGGCTCTCTCAATCATGCATCTTTTCAGCAAAGTAAAACCAGGCTCTGCGATGGTAGAGCTTAAAACATTAAATTTAAAGGTAAATCATGGTATAGAAGGAGATATTAATGCCGATCCTATAAGTCCCAGGCAAGTTTTAATTGTTAGGTACGAAGATATTGTCGACTTATCAATTCAACCAGGAGAATTGCGAGAAAATATCGTGGTTCAAGGTATAGAAATTGATAAATTTATCCCTGGCTCTCTGCTAAACTTTGAAAGTGGCGCGGCAATTCGGTTAACTTTTCACTGTGAACCATGTAAGCGAATAGCTCACTTGGTAGAATCATTAAAAAGCATCCAAGGTAAAAGAGGAATTTTAGGCGTAGTTATTACATCAGGTCAAATCAAGGTTGGTAGGAACTTTCAAGTTCAAGCTAATAAATTTCCAGCATTATCTGAAAATCCATATAAACGATTTCTAAATTTTATTATCAAAATTCCAAATGGAAAAGTAGTTACATATAAACAGATAATCAAAGCTATAGGAGTAGATAATAGCTATCTAAGAGCTATTCCTATATACCTGAAAAAAACTTCTGCTGATGATTATCCCCTACATAGAATATTAGACTCTAAAGGTTATTTGATAACTTATGTGAGTCAACAAAAAAATAAGTTGGAAACTGAAGGAGTTCAGGTTTTATCTGAGGCAGGTTTATTAAGCAATTTAAACAAAAACTTTGTAGATATTAAAGATTATTTATGGGAAGATAGTACTCTATATCTAGAATAAACATTACTGTAGTTTTTTTACTATACGTAATACGTTCCTATATTCAGAATTTTATCAAGATGATCCCTGGTTTTTGATTTGTTTAGATGTAGCTTCCATAAAGTCGATAAAAACTTTTATGAGCTTATGAATTCCCTCGCTACCTCCTGCAATTAAACCTCCTGTCAGCAATGCATCTAAACAACGGAAAATAATTACTTGTATGGGATTATCTAAATCAATAACTACAAGTGGTTCGATTGAGCGAATACCTATTGCGCTCATTAAAAGACCGAATAAAAGGGATGTCCATAGAGCAATTGTTCGTGTATCAGATTTATAGGCTGCTCTTTGGCGCTCTTTTTCATTTATATCATCCATTTGTGGCTTGAATATTTTTAATGGCTCTTGTTGGTTTTGTGTAAAGTTTTGGATAATTTGCTGTTCTAAACTCATTCCTTCAGGTGGGAGTCCACTGGTTTGATTAGATTCTAAAGAAGAGAATTGGTTCTGTTGTGCTTCCATAAGTCTTATCTTCTCAGACAGTAGAGCCTTTTTTTGCTCAATACTAATATCTAATTGTTCGACGAATGGGCCACGCCAAGTAGTTATAAAAACTTCTAAAGAACGCTCTAATAACAAAGAAATGAATAATTGTAATGTGAGCAGTTGGACAATATCATTAACCCCAAATGGTTTTAAAACAAATGGTTTAGATGATAACCAAGTTGAAAAAGTTACCACTAAAAAACTAATAATGATTAACACAATAAATAGAGGAGATTCTGGAGAAAGCTTTAGCAACGTATCTATACTCCTGTTTCGCGTCACAATATCTAACACAGTCTGGAGGTGAAAACTACACCTGCTGAGTAACTTAACAACGTTAATTTGATAGAACAGTAAATAATTTATGACCCGTCCCTTTTTTCTAAAAGTGTGATAAGTCATGCCCTTGTGGAAGCAGAAAGCATTCCAGTGCTACTGTGCATGGGATGACGCTAGAGCAAGTAGCAACCGTAGCACCAACTAAAAACCCCTCCAAAGTGTTGCAGGGGTCAAAGTAATTTTTGCAAATGAGATGGTGATTAGAGAGAGACAGCAGCTTTTTCTGCTCGGTTACGCATTTTATCGACCTTTATCTGTTGTTGTAAACACTACAAGAGATGTTCCAAGTGCGGACACAGGCAAAGCAATTGGGCAAAGAAGAAAATTCTTCTCCTCTGCACTCCTCCCCCTCTTCTCAATCCCTAAGAGGATGTTTGAAAAGTCATGATTAGGGTTAGGGTGGGGTAAAACCTTGGTTAATCAGCTATTTCAGACTTGTGTATACACGGTAGGTATGTATTGGGGAGGGAACTGGATTTTCCGGTTTCCCTTCTTTATAAGGGGGGATTAAGGGGGGTAATAATTCGATTAAGATCACAGCCAACCACTTTTCAAACAACCTCTAAACTTATTCTGCTTTGGCAGAAAAATTGGCAAATTTAGTCCGCAACTTTTGCTTTGATGAAATTATCGACTTAACTGAGGAAAATACCCAATTATGAATAGCAAAACTAAATTCTTGACTTTTGTCACCGTAACACTAACAGTTTTTTCTTTGGCTATTAGTACAGTTGTAGCAAAGGCGAAACTAACGAATCAGTCAAAACTGTTTATTAACGGTATTGGCACAGTACAAGTCGGGATGACTGTCCCTCAAGCGGCAAAGGCTGCTGGTACTAAGCTAGTGGGCGATCCACCAAATAATAATTGCTATTATGTTAAGCCACAAAATGAACCCAAAAATCTTTCGTTCATGGTGACAAAAGGTCGGATTTCTAGAGTAGATGTGAGGCAAAATAATCAGATTACTACCCTCAAAGGTGCAAAAATTGGCGACACAGAAGCGCAAATCAAGTCCCTTTACCCAGGACAAATTCAAGTCACACCTCATAAATACGTCCAAAACGGACATTACCTAACTTTCATCCCGAAAGACCGTGGCGATCGCAACTATCGTCTCGTCTTCGAGACTGATGGTAAACTTGTCACTGAGTTCAGAGCGGGTAAATTGCCGGAAGTCGAATATGTTGAGGGGTGTTCTTAATTTAATCATCTTGCACAAATGCAAAATTTGCCCACCTTGCGGGATCTTGCTACATCCCCCAACCCCTTCTCCCTTGGGAGAAGGGGAGGCAATTTCAAAGTCCCTCTCCCAATCTTGGGAGAGGGATTTAGGGTGAGGGCTGCTCCTCATTTATCGACTTTATTTCTTCTGGTAGTAAGGTAGTTTCATCTTTAGGACGTTCGCCATCTACGGATTTGGCTATAGTTATATACGGTTTGATAATCAGACTGACACCAATTGTCCAACCTAATGTAACCATCCAACCTGCGAGAATGTCACTGGGAAAATGAACCCCTAGATAGAGACGACACCACGCAATAGCTATGATGTATAAGCTGCCGAATATGAGAACCAACCAGCGCCAGGAGCTAGCCCAAGTTAAAAATAGCAAAATTGCTACCAGAGTTATACTAGTCATGGCATGAGCGCTGGGAAATGCAAAACTAGACTCAGGTGCAATGGACTGCCACAATTGTGGACGCACTCGATGCATTAATTGTTTTGCTATGCGGTTGATGATGATGCTTACTGCTGAGGTGGTGAGTAAATAAGCTAGCGATCGCCAGCGTTTTTGAAGTAGTAACATCAGTGCGATCGCACCCAAAATCAGCATCGCCATCCAAGGTAACCCAATTGTAGCTAGGGTGACAGCTAAAACATCTAACTGTGGGTTTGTTGTAGAATGAACTGCTAACAGAATCGGTACATCCCACGGAAAGCCCGCTTGATTTTCCCATATCTTCACTGTCAGGATTTCAAAAATCTGCAAAGGTAAATAGACTCCGATCAAAAGGAGTAAGAGCGATCGCCAACGAGCAATCAACAGGTTTTTCAGAAAATCAAGCGGCGATTGACTCTCTTTATTGATTTGTTTCTCTTTTTCCATATCTAAATTAAAAAGGCGATCGACGACTTCACTGATTACAAATTACTGGAAACTTGAGAAGTTCCACAATGTTTACAGTACGACAAATGCTTATAAGTAAGATTATGACAGTTATGGCATTCAATGTATTGATAATAACCGCAGTGTGGACAGTAAGTATCAAGATGTCGAATTTTCTTGGCACAATTGACACATCGTGATTTTTGAACTCTGCTAGCTGCTTGAACTTTAGCGTTAAAGACAAATTTTTGAAAAAACTGGATGATTCCAAAACCAATAACTGGAATCAGCAAGATATAAACATAATTTATCAGGAAAAGTAAACCGCCAAAAATGGCACTGACTATATCAAATAAAAATTTAAATATTGCACCTATTTGCAGAAATTCAAATATTTTAACGATTAATGGGATAAAAAAGATAACTAGCAAATGCCAGCTAATTAGCGAAACGAGTCCATATCCCCTTCTTTGGGCAAATTTATGAACTGATAAGGCAATGAGAATCAGTGGTAAAAGAAAGAGGGACTGAAAACCAAGCTGAATACTTGGATACCAAAATGATGCCTGATGATAGCCTTTATCAACTTCTTTAAATCGATTGTCATCTTTCAGAAAATTTATAAAACTAATGCTTTCCGGTTTGGCAAGTAGTTCATTTTTAAGAGTAGAAGTTTCTTGTTGAAGAGTAGAAATTTGGCGATTATTTTCTTCTAATGCCTGTTTAGCTTTTTCTGCACTGACTTGGTTAATTGATTGTTCGCGGTTCTGTCCGGCAATTTTTTCTAATAGCGTTGAGTCATACTGAGATTTAATAGTGCTATTAGCTTGTTCAAGCCTACTAATTTTTGCTTGTTTTTGCTCGATAGTTTTGATAATTTGCTGCTTTTCAGAATTCTTAATCTTATCTTTGTAATCGGCATATTGCAAACACGTTTGAGAAACCTTACCCAGATGTCCTGTTTCGGCTTGTTGATAGTTTCCCCGAAAACTAAATTGACTGTTCGTGTAAGATGACAATGAAAGTCTAACAATTTCATAATCTTTATCTTTAGTAGTTTTTGTCCGGTAATTTTGCCACTCTGAATAACATGGATAAGCCTCAGTCGGACTGATATGCCATCTGCTAATATCATCGAGTCCGGTAAAAACATTAATTAAGATAAAAATATCAATTAGAATAATGACAATCAAACTTACTTTATTCAAGGGTTCATTGTTGATTGTCCTTGATCTACTAAAAAATTGACTCAAAATTTGGCGAATTCTGGCAAACATATTGTATTTTAAATAAATGTAAATTCAATCCGAATCAATTTTATCCGATCGCTAGTGAATAGCTGGACAAAAATACATCTACCCATCTGAAGATTTGTTAACTGCTGACGAAAAACAAAATTCCCGACAACTTTTACGAAGTCGGGAATCTGTGGCTTTCAATTCTCACAAATCAGGCTGCGGTCAAAAATATCATGACTTTCACCTGAAGTTGACACAAGTAACAGCTGTGTATCCCAACTGAACTCTATTTAGCAGCGAAGTAAGCTTCTAGTGCCTCAGAACCACCAATTAATTTACCATCGATAAATACTTGGGGAACTGTTGTCGCACCTGCAACTGCTTTTAACGACCGTGTGGTGATATCCTTACCCAAGGTAATTTCTTCGTAGTTGATGCCATGTTCCTTGAGCATTGCCTTAGCACGGGCACAGAAAGGACAACCCACTTTCGCAAACAGGGAAACTACTTCGGGCTTCACTGCTTGAGGATTGATATATCTGAGCATTGTCTCAGCATCAGACACCTTAAAGGGATCTCCTGGCTCCTCTGGTTCAATAAACATCTGGTTAATTACACCATCTCTCACCAGCATAGAATAACGCCACGATCGCTTCCCAAACCCCAAGTCTGATTTATCTACCAACAAACCCATACCTTCAGTAAATTCACCATTTCCATCAGGAATAAGTGTGATATTTTCTACCTCTTGATCCTTTGCCCATTCATTCATCACAAAGGCATCATTAACGGAAATACAGATAATGTCATCGACACCATTTTGTTTGAAAACCGGAGCTAATTCGTTGTAGCCAGGGAGATGAGTAGATGAACAAGTTGGAGTATAAGCACCCGGTAAAGAGAAGACAACTACTGTCTTATTAGCAAATAGCTGATCGGTTGTCACATCCACCCACTCGTTGTTATTGCGAGTATGAAAAGTGACATTGGGTACTCTTTGTCCTCGATGATTGGGTAACATAATTTTGCTTGCCTTTAGTAATCAATTCCAGTCATAACCTATCATGGGAGAACTGGTACAATGTAACTATCAATCGGCTAAGAAACTTCATTAATGAATGGAGCGATCGCTGCTATAAACTCAGCAGTTGATTCATAAGGTAAAACATTACGCCCATTTATTTTGATACCTCGACTTTCAGGCAAACAAGCAAGGTAGTGAGCCAAGCGTTCATCTGAGGTTTCTTTTTTATTGTCTTGGCTAATACTTGATGCAGTTTCCCCCATAACCACTAATGTTGGTTGCTGAATAGAGGCAATAAAACTAGTATAATCATCTCGCCAAAACCCTGCTAAAAAAGAAAACACTGCATGGCGGCTAGCAGGATTTTCTGCACCTGCAAGCAATATATTTAACCACTCTGCATCCACAGCATTTTCAGAAGCAAAAAGTTGACGAATCGAGAAAGAACGTAAAAACTTTGGAGTGCGTGCATAGCGATAAAAAGCACTGCAACTGTTCTGCCCAATCACTAGGAGTGTAAGCTATACGAGGCATATCACTTTCACCACATCCTAGTAAATCAGGGTTGTAAATTGAATTACGCTCACTTGTATTATACCACTCGCGACAAAATCGCCGCGACAATCCCACGCCAATCGGATGAATTAATAGTAAGGGAATGCCCTCAGATGTTGTATTAATTGGTTGATGAACTTCGTAGGCGCAACGATAATTTTGCCAACTGTAAAACTGGCTAGGAGATGCTGTCAAATTGGTTGTGTTAGCTACAGCAGATGGTTGCATAATTCCTAGTTTTTAATACTTGCTAAAAAATTATCTGTGGATGAATCAACTCGTATCCAGCTTCTTTGAGCTTTTCATTCGATACCCAAGCATTATATGGGCGAGTACTCTTGATAGATGTATCCCATTCTACTTTGGGTAAATTATGTTTTTCAAATAAGTTATCTAGCAAGTCTCGGCTGGTGAGATGTGCATCATCTACCAGATTGTAAATTCCTTGCAAACGACGGTGACGGGCAAATTCTATCGCACCAACAATATCATCTAGATGAACCCAATTTGTGATATCCTCACCATTGCCCGGACGGGTTGCACCAGAATATCTACCAAATATTTTCAACAGTTCTCTACCAGTTCCATAAATCCCTCCTAAGCGAAAGATACAAACACGGAGATTTTCGCTAGATGCTGATAGCAATACATCTTCTGTTTTGCGGAGAATTTGTGCATTTAAATTAGCAGGTGCAAGCGGTGTTTCTTCATCTACCCATACACCATTCCTGTCACCATATACTGTATAACTACCTGTGTATATTATTTGTTTTACACTCTTAATCTGTTGTAAGGACGAAACTAAAGTTTGGGCAGTTTGTAGATAAGTTTCTTCATAAACTTCTCCACTTTTTGCCCCAACACTCAAAAGTACAACATCTTGATTGTGCAAAACTGATTTTAGACTATCTATGTCATTACCACAGGTAACTACAACTCTTTGAGATACTGATTGTAGGGTAGAGACACGCTCAGGCGAAGTTGTGGTTACACTGACAACAAAATTCCTATCTTGCTGCCAATATTGAGCAACTTTATAACCAACATAACCACAACCAATGATTGCAAGATTCATGACAAATTAGACACAAATAAATTAAACTACTAATTGAGAAAGCCTTCTCAATTAAGGGACTGCCAAAAATCAATATCAATAGTACAACCTAATGACTATTTCGCTAATTCTTTCTCAATTATGGCAATTATCTCTGGTGAATTTGGCTGAACACTACTATTAAATCGAGCTACTACTTCACCTTGCTTATTAACTAAAAATTTTTCAAAGTTCCAAGCAACAGTTCCTGTTGGCTCAACGGCTTTAGTAAGTCGCTGATAAAGTGGATGCTGCTGTGAACCTTTGGCATGAACTTTATCGAATAGTTCAAAGGTAACACCATATTTACTCGTGCAGAATTGCACAATTTCTTCATTGCTTCCTGGTTCCTGCGCTCCAAAATCGTTACAAGGGAACCCCAAAATACGTAAACCTGCTTCTCCATACTTTTGGTTCAACTTTTCTAACCCCTCGTATTGAGAAGTATAACCGCAGAAGGAAGCCACATTTACAATTAAGAGTACCTTCCCGGTGTAGTCGTTTAATTGCTTATCCTCACCGTTGATGGTCTTGACTGCAATATCCGAAATTGTGTTACTCATCTTAAATCTGATTTATAGGGAATATTGCCAAGTCTCCCATATTACAGGTACTCTAAACCCGGTTTCTTTAAGGAAATTAGGTTTGTTAGCCTTGTTGTAATAATTCTATGTGAGTCATGTAGTTGCAAAACGCTGTATTTTGTATAAATAGCTTGGCCAAGCCGTTATCTCAAGATAAGCGTGGGAAATCTGCGTTGTTTTTAATACAAAATTTTGAGTACAGTGATGAATTGATATACCTTTAAAATCACAAAGAATTAACTCTTTGTATAAAAAGTTAACAACATTCAAAATTGTCCAATTATCATATCGGAAAATACGTAGCTATAAAGGATATAGTTGCTTTTTTGTTGCATCATGAGTTATATTTCACAACAAAAACAAAAAATGTGTTTTATGATACAGTTTTTTTGCTTTGAGTAAATAGACAATCAGTCAAATTTATCCGTTAGGCATAAATTTACCAAAGTGAAATCAGGAACTAGTGGTCTGTCAAGTTTAAAGTTTGTAGTAAGGACTTTAGTCCTTAATTTTCTAAGCACTAAAGTGCTTACTACAAACCCTCAAAGCTAGCTTAACAAGATACTAGTACAACACGGTGTAAATAAACCACCCCTGACGCTCGTTCGCTCTTAGCGCTCCCAGGTCTAAATCCCTTGTGAATAAAATCTTCTGCCTGGTTGTTGAGCGTAGTCGAAACCCTGCGCCCTGTCTCCTTCAAGAATTTAGCGATCGCATTTTACCTTGTGAAAATTTTATGCTTAAAGGCTTAAGAGTTAGTATGCTGCTATTGGCAGTGATGGGAAATTTGGCATGGTCATTTAGGGCTAAGGCAAATTTTAACGGCAAACTCACCGTGGAAATTGATGGCTTGAAGAATAAAGAAGGACAAGTCTGTGCCAGTATATTTGCTAGCAGTGAAGGATTTCCTAGCGATCGCGATCGCGTCTTACAAAAGCAGTGTACTAAGATTACTGAAAATCCCTTACCAATTACCTTTGATAACTTGAAAGCAGGTAGTTACGCCGTTGCTGTCTTCCACGATCAAAATAATGATCGCACTCTCAATAGCAATATTTTTGGTATACCAAGCGAAGGTTTTGGATTTTCCAGCAACCCAGAAATTCGCACAAGAGCGCCCAAATTTAACGAAGCAGCATTTTTAGTAGCAGGACCAGATACCAATATCCAAATCCAGTTGAAATATTTTTAAGCTGACAGCAGATTCAGCTTGATACACGGTTAGTAACTTTTACTCAGCATTAGCTCAACGCCATGCTATCCATGTACAGCACTCTAAAACACTGTTTGGCGCAGTTCTGGAAATACTTTGGAGACTTTATTCAAAAGATAATCGCCATAAGTCCCGCGAAATTCGTGGACACTGGCTTTATCCCAGCGATCGCTTTGATCATCATTCA
>CAXUOL010000187.1:0-10079 GCA_964252435.1 uncultured Nostoc sp. | reverse complement strand
ACCCTAACCCTCCCCTTGTAAAGGGGAGGGAACAAGATTTCTTATTTCCCCCCTTTATAAGGGGGGATTAAGGGGGGTAATTCGACAGAATAATTTTTGTTTTTTCACTGGAAGTTTCTAAAGAGTGCTGAGTATTCAGCACTCTGTCGATCAAGCAAACCATTCATATTCAGTTAAAAATCGAAGGTTGTGCGAAGCACACCGACATACTGCGTATCATTTCTGTTGTCATTTTCTGGGTTGAGAATCACCCAAAAACCAGGAGTAACTGAGATGTTGTCATTTAGTCGATAACGATAAAATGCTTCGATATGGTAAGCGTTGTCTCGCTCTTGACGGACATCACTGTTAGAGACATGGGGTGGTATACCAAAGAGAATTCCTGGGAGGTTGCCTCTACCACCCACATCGGGAAACGACACACCAATCGCCCCAAACCAGGCATTGGCATTGTCACCATTGTTCACAAATAGAGAATCTGTTCCACCCCTACCATTGGAAATATCACTCAAACCAGAATTCTCGGCATTTGCCCAAATATATCCACCCCAAGCGTGGACTTGGAAATTCGGGGAGAAGCGATAGTATCCCTGTGTGCCGACAATATCGTTGGAAGTAGCAATGTTGTTGCCAAAGGGAGCGTTTGATAAGACGCTACCCGTCCCAGCGGAGAGTTCGATTACTCCAGCAGGGCTATAGCCATGAGAGTAGGCAACACCAATTGCTCCTTGCTTACCGTAATAAGCTAAGTGCGCTAGGGCGTTGTAGCCGCCATCAAATAACCCGTTGCTAGGCGATGGCACATTAGAACTGCCTGCTAAATAGCCCAAGGTGAGAACCAAGTCTTTGGTAATGTTCCAGTTAGCGGCTGCACCAGCACCACCTCGCCGGAATAAGGGACTGTATGACCCAAAAAGTGAGGGAACTCCATTGCCGTCGTCAGCAATTGTGGGGGGAGTGACGGTGGTTGAAATGTCGGTGTAACCAATGCCTGTAGGCCCAACAACGAAGTTAAGGGAATCACTGACTGGGAAGTAATAACGGATGTGGGGGACATAAAGTGTCTCGTTGCTGTCATAATCGAAGTTCAGGCGTGTCATCCCTGTGCCTGTGGCTGCGGCAATTTGGCTGCCAACATTGGACGCAAAGTTACCAAATTCTAGCCGGACTCGCAATAAATCTTTGCCAGTGAAACTGCTCTCAAAGTTGAGACGACCCCGATTTGCAAAGTAGATGCGGGATTCATCATCTTCACCACCGACTCTATCACCAAAGCTATCACTAATAGCGGTAATAATTTGAGCATTCAACCTAGTAGTTGTGGAAAATTGCTGCGCCTCCAATGTTGCTGTATGTGCCTCTAAGGTATCTACTCGTCCGCGCAGAGTTGTTAGTTCTGTGGCAAAGTCTTGCTGCAACTTTTGCAGCACTGCCAAATCTTGTTTATTAACTAAATCGCTAGTAGCTGTAGAAATTAACTCATTAATCCGATCCAAACAAGCATTTAAACCTGCGGCAAACTCATAACGGGTTAAGGCACGGTTCCCGCGATAGGTGGAATTGGGATAACCTGCAATACAACCGTAACGTTCCACCAGCGATTGCAATGCACCAAACGCCCAATCGCTTGGTTGTACATCAGAAAACTGGGAAACAGAATTTACTTGTCCCTGCAAATTCCGATTAGTATCTGCTGCATTAGCATCATCTTCTGGAGGTGCTGCCCAAACTGCTGGAATTGCCAAAAATAGAAGAAAAAAGCTATAAAAAAGAGTTTTGATCATTGACTTGTTAGTTGAATATGATTGAATTTTGACTTTGTAACGAAAGAGATTACACTCAAACCAAAGCTTACAACTTATGAGCTAATCTACATATTTTGAACTTGGGTTTTAGGTCACTTAAAGCAACGCTATGACTTTTTGCTCATCGCTGCTTTTAATAGCCGCTTCTATAATTCGCATTACATTAATTCCGTCTTCGGCAGTAACAGCAATTGGCTGATTATTAACAATAGATTGATACACTGCATCGTAATAACCTAAATAGCTTCCCTGTGAACTTTTGACTTTTTCTCGAATTACTTTTGTGTCTTTTTCTGTATGCAGCAAGCCATATTCACTTTCCGGCTTTGTATCCCAATCAAATGTGTTGGGCTTCATCCTCGCTACCAAATACTCTTCTTGTTTATCGGCTCTGCTTTTGAGAAAAGAACCATGAGTGCCATGTATGATATAGGCAGGTGCAGGCTCACGAACAAGGAAACTTGCTTTTAATTTGACGCGCAGTTTGTCGTAGTATAGATAAACTCAAAATAATCATCTACCTGCGATCGCAGCCTAGTTATGCGGATGTCTGCAAAAATAGCATCAGGCATCCCAAATAAATGCAAAGCTTGGTCTATTAAGTGCGGCCCTAAATTGTTTAATGTTCCTGCACCCGAACCGGGAATTTCTACGTGTTGTTTATGGCTCTCGAAGATCCCCCCAACCCCTCTTAAAAAGGGGGGCTTTTTTTCTTTACCCCCTTAAAAAGGGGGTCGCCGCAGGCGGGGGGATCTTATCCGAACCGTATTGCAACCACATAAGCGCAGAGGATACAAAGATACAAATTACAAATTACGCACAGCGGTACTAGATGGATGCTAATTACATGTCTTCTAACTCAATTCCTTTGGTTTCTTTAATAAAAAAGAGAATGAAAAAGAATGAGGTAGCTGCTGCAATTGTATAGAGTCCATAGGCAGAACCTAGACCGAAATATTGCAGTATAGGAGGAAATGTTGTGGAAATCAGGAAATTGGCAACCCATTGCATCGCAGCAGCAATCGAAAGTGCGGCGGCTCGAATTTTGTTATTAAACATTTCTCCCAACAGCACCCAAACCACTGGCCCCCAGGAGAAGCCGAAGCAAAATACATAGAGGTTGGCTGCGATCAGAGCTATAGTCCCGGCGCTTCCGGTAAGATTAGGGTTCCCAGCAGCATCGAGAGGAGCATTGCCAAAAAGATAAGCCATCGTCCCCAAGGTGAAGGTCATGCCGATTGACCCGATTATGAGTAAGGGCTTACGACCAAATTTATCCACGAAAGCGATCGCAATCAGTGTTGTAATAATGTTGACGGCTCCTGTAATCACCGTGATTGACAGGGAATCTTTTTCGGAAAACCCGACTGCACGCCACAAAACGCTGCTGTAGTAGAAGATTACATTAATGCCAACAAATTGCTGTAATACAGATAAACCTATTCCTATCCAAACAATTGGCAGGAGTCCGCCACTTCTACTCAACAGGTCAGAAAATTTAGGTTGGCGTTCACGAAGCACTGTCTGCCGAATTTCTTCAATTTTTGGCAGTACGTCACCCCCTAAAATCTTGGTCAGAACGTTAGCAGTTTCTGGTTCTCGTCCTTTAGCAACCAAGTAACGGGGAGATTCAGGAATTGTTAAAGCTACCATCCCGTAGAATACAGCTGGTGGGACTGCTGTCCAAAACATCCAACGCCAAGCTGCAACCCCAAACAAAAACGGCGAGTCTGCTGAACCTGCTGATACAGCGATAAAGTAGTCGCTCAATAAGGCGATGAAAATTCCGACTACGATCGCTAATTGTTGCAGAGATCCTAACCTTCCCCGCAAATGGGTGGGAGAACATTCGGCAATGTAAGCTGGGGCGATAACGCTAGCAACGCCAATGCCAATCCCACCCAATAATCGCCAAAAGATAAAATCCCAGATAGTGAAGGCCATCCCAGAGCCAATGGCACTGATAGTAAACAACGCCGAAGCGACAACCATTGCGTTGACTCGACCATAACGGTCTGCAATCTGTCCGGCAAAGAAGGCTCCTACCGCAGAACCCAGTAATGCTAGAGACACTGCCAGCCCTGTCACCCAACTACTGGTATTAAAAGCTTTTGCTAAAGATAAAACCGCACCGTTGATTACAGCAGTGTCAAAACCGAATAAAAACCCGCCGAGGGCAGCGGCACCAGCGATCAAAATTACATAAAACGTGTTGGCTTTACGACGAACAGTAGTAGAAGACATAGTTTATATATTGGGAATTGGGTATAGGAGGCAGAGGGGCAGAGGGGCACAGGTGCAGAGGGGCAGAGGGGAAAGACTTACTGCAACTTCTCCTCTGCTCCCCTCTCCCCTGCCTCTTTTTCACCGTCTGGAACGTCTGCGTAACCGATCGATCGTTACTGCCAAAATAATTACTAGTCCTTTGACGACTAGTTGCCAGAAGTAAGATAGGTTCAACAGAGTTAAACCGTTGTTGAGAATAGCAATAATCAATGCACCTAGAAGAGTACCGCCAATGGTGCCAATACCACCTGTAAAGCTGGTTCCACCTAGAATAACAGCTGCGATCGCATCTAATTCATAACCCTGACCTAATACGCCACTGGCACTATAAAGACGGCTGGCGCTCATGATTCCTGCTAAACCTGCCAGTAATCCGCTAATACCATAGACGAATAGCAACACGCGATTAACTTTAATCCCAGTTAATCTAGCTGCTCGCTCGTTACCACCAACGGCATATATCTGCACTCCTAAAACAGTTTGCCGCAGCACAAACCAGCTAACTATCACAGTTAGTAGCGCAATGATTACTAGCCAAGGAAAGGGGCCAATATATGTATTACCCACCCAAGCAAAATTTATGCCAGGGTTAATCAGCGTTGTCCCCTTGGCAACTAAAAAGGCAACACCCCGCAAGGCTGTAAGTGAACCCAGTGTCACAATAAAAGGTGGCACATCCAAGAAGGTAATGAGCGCACCGTTGAGTAAGCCTAAAAGTAATCCTGCCAGCAAGGCAGCAGGTACAGCCGCCCAACTTAAAGCCGGTAGTAGTGATACCAGCAGGGCAACTACGGCAGAAACAGCTAAGATTGACCCAACGGAAAGGTCAATACCTCCGGTGAGAATTACAAAGGTCATTCCTGTCGCCAGCACAATATTGATTGATGACTGACGCAAGATATTAACGATGTTACCGCCGGTGAGGAAGTTGGGAGAAAGGAATGCAAATAAGATGCAGATAATTACTAAGATTGGCAGAATACCCGCAACTTCCAAGAAAGTGCTAATTGATTTCTGGTTGCGGGATACGGGATTGTTGGCTGATTTATTGGCAGGCGGTCTGACTGTCTGACTCATGATGCTAATACCTCCGATGCTCCAGTTGCATAGTGCATAATCTTTTCTTGGGTGATTTCTTTGCCAAGACTGCCATCCAGTTCGCCTACCAGCTGTCCTTCTCGCATCACTAAGACGCGATCGCTCATGCCGACAATCTCCGATAGTTCGCTGGAAACCATTAAAATAGCAACACCTTGCGCTGCTAATTCGCTCATAATTCGGTAAATTTCACTTTTGGCACCGATATCTACGCCGCGTGTTGGCTCATCTAACATCAACACTCTGGGCTTAATGGCTAACCAACGCGCTAGTAGTAGCTTTTGCTGATTACCACCAGAAAGATCCAATGCTCTAATTTCCAAATTGGCTAGACGGATATTAAAGTTTTCCACCGCGTCTGTTGACAGCCGATTCACTGAAGGCCAGTTAACAATTCCACCCTTGGCATCTTGCTTGAGTGTGTTGATGGCAATATTCTTGCGGGCGCTCATCTCTAGAAATAAACCTTGGTCTTTCCGGTCTTCTGGAACGTAGCCAATTCCCGCTTCAATGGCATCACTGGGGGTATTAATTTCCAGTTTTTTGCCATTCAAGAATACTTCACCACTAGCTTTACGGTCAGCACCAAAAATCAGCCGGGATAGTTCTGTGCGTCCAGCACCAACCAACCCCGCTAAACCGAGAATTTCTCCAGCATGAAGTTCAAAACTAGCTGGCTCAATCTTCTTGCGGGCATCGCTCATATTTCTGACTGACAGCACCACGGGACCCGGATTCATTTGCCGTTGATGTTCGTAAAAGTCTTGCATGGAGCGACCGACCATCATCTGCACCAATCGCTGTGGAGAAATTTCGCTGCGTGTGAGACTACCAATATATTGACCATCCCGCAACACGCTAATCCGGTCAGCTAGAGCATAGATTTCTTCCATGCGATGGCTGATGTAAATAATCGCAATGCCATCACGCCGCAGTTTGCGAATTACCTCAAATAAATGGTCGCTCTCGCGGTCGGATAGGGCTGCTGTTGGTTCATCCATCACTAAAACGCGGCTTTTATCCTTCAGCGCCCTGGCAATTTCCACTTGCTGCTGTTCGGCGATGGACAAAGTACCAACTATAGTCTGCGCGGTAAAATTGGCTCCAAGGCTTTCCAGCACTTCCTCTGCTTCCAGTTGCATCGCTTTGCGGTCTAAAAACTGACCTCGCCGCAACTCGCTACCCATAAACATATTTTCGGTAACGGTTAAATTCGGTGCAACATTCAGTTCTTGATAAATGAGATTAATACCCGCTTTGCGTGCTGTCGCTGGGTCGGTAATTTTCAGGGGTTGACCATTGATGCGAATTTCTCCTTCATCAGCAATGTAAGCCCCAGCCAGGATTTTCATCAATGTGCTTTTGCCTGCTCCGTTTTCACCCATGAGGGCGTGAACTTCTCCTGGGTAAATCGTCAGATTAACATTTTGGAGCGCAGATACACCATGAAATCGTTTTGTAATTCCTTGCATTTCTAACACTGGGGTGCTAGTTGGTGTATCAGAAAGTGAGGTTTCAATATTTGTTGTCATCAGCAATACCTGTAAAAACTATTTAAAATTTGCGATTCTAAATTAGAAACTAATAAACTCATATTTGATTGCTCGCAAAATCATGTTTTAAAAGCTGACTACAGACGCGATTAATCGCGTCTGTACTGGAAGTTGTAAAGAGATATTTTCATTCTTTGTTGTTAACCTTAGTTCATAGAGATTGTTGGGAAAATTTGAGTGCTATAAATAGACACTCGGACTTTCCCCTGATGCACATACATAGCGGTTATCGATTTGGTGCAGCAGAGTTTTAACCTCTTTCTAAACCCATCTTTCTATTAAAGAAAAGACAGAAATAAAGATGAGGTTTGGTATTAATTTAAGTGAAAATCGCCAGACATTCTAGGTATGTGCAAAAACTTTACAAATGCACCAAAGGATTGATATCAAAAGACATAATTTTCAATTGTAAATTCCCAATTTTTATTACTCCCAGCCTTTTTCTGTGCTGACGTTATCTTTTGTGATCAATTTAACTGGAATCAAAATGGTGGAACTGCTAGGTTTTTTCCCATTTAAAATGTCGTTGCCAACTTGAACGGCTTTTTGGGCCATCCCTCGCGGATTTTGAGTAGCAGTTGCTGCATATAAACCATCTTTAGCTGCGATCGCAGTGATTGCTTCTGGCGCACCATCAACCCCGACAATAAAGAAATCTTTACGTTGTGCTTGGTTAGCTGCGAGTTCTGCACCTACTCCACTTGGATCGTTGATGGCAAAAACCGCATCAATCTTTGGAAAGGTTGTCAGCAAATCAGTCATAACTCTGAGTCCTCCATCCCGACTACCGTCTGCATTCTGATTTTTGGAGAGGATTTTGATATCAGGATATTTAGACAATACATTTTCGCAGCCACCAACTCGCTGAATCACCGAGTCCACTGGCGGGCCATTAACTATTACTACATTGCCTTTGCCTTTCAGGCGGTCAGCAATATATTTGCAACTAACTTCTCCAGCTTGGATATTATTAGTAGTGATGGTGGCATCTACACCTCCCTCAGCACCTGTGTCTACGGCAATGACAATTCTACCTGCAAGTTTGGCTTTTTCGACTATTGGCTTAATTCCACTTTTATCAGCAGCATTCAAAACAATGATATCAGTATTGGCAGCAGTAAAGTTTTCAATTTGATTGGCTTGTTGGTTAAGGTCATAAGCACTGGAAGCGATAGTAACATTCACATCTTTTCCGCCAATTCTCTTCGCTTCTGCTTCAACTGCTTGTCCCATAACGACAAAGAAAGGGTTACTTAGATCGCCAACGGTGAAGGCAACCGATCGCAACTTTCTATTCCCAGTGGCGGGTTTAATTTCTGCACTAGTATTAGTAGCAGGTTTAATATCAGTGTTAGTAGCAGTGTTGCGATCGGGAGAACCATTTGTACAGCCGATAAGACTGCCACTGATGATACCTAATAAGCTAGCTGCAATTACGCTTCGCGTAACACCAGAGGTGAACGCAATCTTTTTTACATTCATATATCTCCTAAAAGTCATGCTTGTTTACACCAAATTTAGAAACGATGTATTGTTCAAAAAATAGAGTAAAGTATTGTAACCCTCCTGGATCAAGCTTTTTCTGTGTGTTGTCATTACGAATTACCAGCCTTTGTAGCTGCTAAGGTTCTCTCTAGTAACCAACTTGACTGGAATTAGAATCTCAGATGACTCAGGTTTTTTACCCTGAATGATATCGTTGCCAATCTGAACCGCTTTTTGAGCCATCCCTGTGGGATTTTGAGCAGCAGTTGCAGCAAAGACACCATTTTTGTCTTCCATTGCTTTGGTTGCATCTGGCGATCCGTCAACCCCAACAATAAAAAATTCATTGCGTCTTGCTTGTCTAGCTGCTAAATCTGCACCAACACCGCTTTGATCGTTCGTAGCAAAAACGGCATCAATTTTGGGAAAGGTTGTCAGCAAATCGCTCATGACTCTCAGTCCTCCATCTCTTGTCCCTTCAGCGTTTTGCTCTTTAGAGATGAGTTTAATATTCGGATATTTAGCCAATGATTTCTCACAGCCACTGACTCGCTGATTGATTGAGTCCATCGGAGTACCGTTGAGAATGACTACACTACCTTGACCTTTGAGGCGATCGGCAATATATTGGCAAGCAATCTCACCAGCTTGGGTATTGTTGGAACTAATCATCGCATCCACATCTGCATCAACGGCTGAATCTAATGCAATAACAACCCTACCTGCAAGCCTTGCTTGGTCAATAACTGGTTTAACTCCTTTTTTATCAACAGCGCTAAGGATAATTAAGTCAGTATTCGCAGCCGTAAAATTTTCGATTTGGTTGCTTTGTTGGTTCAGATCAAAGGCACTAGAAACTGCATTAACTTTGATATTACCTCCGATTTTTTGAGCTTCGGTTTCGGCTCCCTTCTGCACTGCATTATAGAAGGGATTACCTAAGTCACCCAAAGCTACACCGATTGTTTGCAATTTTTTATTTGGAGTACTAAGACTCTCTGCACTTATATTAGTAGCCTTGTTAGTTGTATTAGTAGCAGTGTTGTCATTTTTAACGCCATTTGTGCAACCAACAACCACAAAACCTAATATGCCAACTATCAGTGAAATTCTCTTCATATTTATAACAACAGATTTAAATTTGAGAAAGGCAATCACAATCCAAACTAGTCCTGAAAATTTTAGACTTAACCTAGCGTTCTTACTAGCTTTTGGAACTTAAACTCCAAATGTTTTGTGATTTGACATAATTGGAGTTGTTGCTATTAGTTTCACTAAACTAAATGGTTTATTTTTAAAGCAAAATCACGAAGATGACACTACTTCAAATAATTACATTGTTTTTATTGGAATTATTTCGTAGTGCGTAGCCTGAAAACAGCTTTTAAGTGAAACTTCCAAAAATTAGTTTTATTAAACTTGTAAATCTTTATTTTTTTGACTTTCTTCATTTTATCTGGCTCCAGTGCAAAAATTAATTTTGTTTATTGAACTTTACAAATGCAAAAGATTTTAAATCTATCGATCAAACCCAAGGTCTTCTTTTCAAAGCATTCGCATAAATTGGCCTATTCAATATTAGGGACAATGTTAAAACCGTTAACATTTCTCAATCAATATTCCTCAAAAAAGATACTATTAGATTAGAAAACTTTTTGATTGTAAATGCTAGATTTTGATAAATGTAAACATCCTTTGGTTAGATTTTATAAATGAACTCTAATCAGTTTGCCAAGCGTATTTATTTGTTATACCAATTCTGTATAATGATGCGCCAAATTATATAAGGAACGAACTGCAAAGGCGCATTCGCGCAGCGTCTCGTAAGAGAAGGACACAAAGGAAGAAAGAA
>CAXUOL010000186.1:0-10107 GCA_964252435.1 uncultured Nostoc sp. | reverse complement strand
TTAAAAAAATTGACTTTGGCAAAGAGTTTTAGCCCTAACTAAACTGTATTGACTTTGAAACGCCTATTGAAAAACGCAACCGTAAAGAAATTGCCAAGCACAGGCAGGGTAAAAGACATTTCCGCATTTGATGAGTGATATAGATATTAATCAATGCCCTCAAACATTTTATGAGGGCTTTATTGATGGAAATCAGCACAAGTAATCAAAAAGTCAGAATGGAACTTTTATTCCTTAGTAGAAAATCAATATAGACAAAGGTGAGCAAGAAATGAGCAAGTTTTGGTCTGGAAAGTGAGTAGTAAGAGCAAATAAGCTGTAGAGCGCTTCGGTAATAGCCGCAGTCTTTTTTGAAATCCAAATCAACTTGCTATTTCCACACCAACAGTAGAGGCTAAACACCTCAAGAAGGGCAACTATGAGAATAAAGGCTCGGAGTATCACGTCTTTTATAGCAACTGAAGGCAGGTTACTCATAGATAAAGCAGTCCAAAATATGGTATTTATTTCCATCAAGCGATCGCTATATTGGACTAAAGCTACTCGTTTTTTTCGTCCCCTAGTGGCATTTGTCGCTATTTTGCTCGTAGTCCTAACCTATGCAACCCCTAAAGCTTTGGCTTCAGACCACCAAGACACAACTTTTCTAGCCACTAAGCTGACTGCTGCGGATCTCACAGATTTGTTTGTGTTTGAGAGTCCGACAAACCCCAAAAATGTTGTCTTAGTCATGGATTTCGATCCTCTGATCGTTTCTGGTGAAAAAAGACCATTCGATCCAAATGTTCTTTATCAATTCAAGATTGATAACACTGGCGACAGTATTGAAGATGTCGTACTCCAATTCAATGTAAATCGTAAAGGCTCACACCAAACTGTCACAGTCCGCGGCCCATGTCGTCCAACCACAGTAGGAACAGAGTCAGCTTTGCTTCCAGTAAGTTGGACAGGACAACTCAACCAAACATTCGCCGCATATAACGGTATGAAGTTCTTTGTTGGCACACGCAAAGACCCGTTCTTTTTCGATTTGGAACAGTTTTTTAAAATCATCCCGGATCGGAACTATAGCCTTCAGCCTAATCCCAGTCCTCCCTTCACAGTTCTTACCTTTAGACCACCGGGACAAGCAAAAGACACTCTAGCCCCATTCAATGTTCACTCAATTATTGCCGAACTCCCCAGGAAACTGCTTGGTAAAGGCAAGATTGGTGTTTGGATGACAACTAGTGTTAAAACTCCTAGACTCAGAAACGGTCATTTTGCTCAGATTGAGCGGTTAGCAGTTCCAGCCCTGAATGAACTTTTTATGGACTTTAAAGCTCATAATAATAGTAATCTTCAGACACCAACCAAAGACGCTAGCAATCAATCCCAATTCATTCAAGCCTTTGTGAAAGCGATTGGTAGACCTCAAGGCATAGCCGATGCAGTAATCTCAGTGGCGATTCCTGATGTAATTCAAGCTGACCTTTCTAAACCTAGTGGTAGTTATTTTGGTACTCAGTTAGGCAAAAATTTTGGTGGTAGAAGACCAAAAGATGACGTAATCGATGTAACAGCATCTGTTGTCTTTGGTGATGCAGTTACAGGCATTTCTACTGGTATTATTCCGGGGCTGACTAGCGATAATGTTGGGCCTAATAATGCCAACTTTCTTCCTACCTTCCCTTATTTAGGCAATCCTTTGTAAGGTTTATGTATCTACGAATACTATGGGTGTTAGTGCTGACTAGCCTACTGGTTTTACTAAGACCCTGTGATACACAAGCGCTAAGTTTAGGCTACACCAATGGTAAGTTAGGCACATATTCCTCTCTTGTGCAACTGCTGACTGTTAATTCTAGGCAGATATTACCAGTTCAGCAGTCAGATTTAGTCTTCCCCGATTATTTACAGCGATCGCATATTATCAGCGTCTATGAAGAGAAAGTTGCCCAATCTCCCGATTCCTCAATATTTTTACGTCTGTTAGCCGATCAATATTTGAGGCGCTTTCGAGAAATTGGAGATATAGACGATGTGTTACGAGCAGAACAAGCGGCACGTAGATCCCTGGCACTACAGCCGCGCCATAATCAGGTTTCTTCCATGCTCCTGGCATCAGCTTTACTATCTCAACACCAGTTTCGATCAGCTTTAAATGTTTTAAATAATTCATCTGTTGATAATCCCAATATTGTCTCGCTGAGGGCATCGATTCAGATGGAATTGGGCGACTATGAAGCAACTCATCAACTCTTACAGAACCTTGCTAAGGAAGAATCGAACTCTGGTCATAACGCAGTTGTCGCCCGTTACTTAGAGTTAACTGGCAATCTAGCCTCAGCGCGGCAACTGCTAGATGAGGCTATGCAGGAGATGGACTCTTTCTACACGACGAGTGCCGAAACCCGTGCTTGGTTTCATGTGCGGGCTGGGGATCTGGCTTTTGCAGCCGGGGATTTTGCCCTGTCTGAGCAGCGATATCGGGAAGCTTTTGACCTCTTCCCACGGCATATAGCTGCGTTTACAGGACTAGCGCGCCTCTATGCCGCACAGCATCGCTGGCAGGATGTTCTAAATATCGCCAACCAGGGTATAGAACTGATGCCGTTGGTAGAAACGCTGGGGTACAAAGCAGATGCTCAACTAGCTCTTCTCGACCAAAAAGGCGCAGCTGAAACTGAAGATTTAATCGGGGTAGTCGCTTACCTGAGCAAGGTTAAAGGAATCTACGATCGCGCTTTGGCAGTCTACTATACCGAACACGGAATTCATTTAACAGAGGCGCTACAAATTGCCCGTAGTGAAGTGGCAGTGCGAGACGATGTATATGCAGAAGATACTTTGGCTTGGGCCGCTGCGGCTAATGGGGAATGGCAAGAAGCGCAAAAGGCAGCCCAACGGGCAACTCGCTTGGGGACAGAAGATGCTTTGCTGCAATTTCATGCTGGGATGATTGCGTTTCACTTAGGTAATCGTCAGGAAGCAATAAAGCGACTGACTCAAGCTGTTAGCCTCAATCCTCAATTTCATCACAAGTATGCTGATGAAGCTCGTCAAGTCGCTTCGCTCCTAATTCAAAATTCAAAATTCAAAATTCAAAATTAACAATTTCCATAAAGAAATTTACTTGCTCTGTATCATGAGTCTTTTTCGGTCAAGTCTTGGCTAACTTAGTACCCTCTGTCTCTTTTCCCACTGCTAACGCTATAGGGAGTTTTTTATGAAAAAACTGCTACATTACTTGGCTTGGAGTACTGCAATCATCGCAATATGTTTATTTTGGATGCCGAAGGCGGATGCCCATCCTTTAGGGAATTTTACCATCAATCACTACGCAGGAGTGCAGGTAGCAACCGATGGTGTGGGGATTGATTATGTTCTAGACATGGCAGAGATTCCGGCTTTTCAGGAAATTAATCACTTAGATACTAATCGCGATCGCCAAGCTGAACCTATAGAGACGGTTCAATACCCTAACCAAAAATGCCAAGAAGTCAATTCACATCTGGAACTGTTGATCGATAAACAACCTTTAGCACTGTCTTTGATCGAATCAACAGTCGAATTTCCTCCAGGTGTCGGAGGATTATCTACACTGCGGCTGAGTTGTAATTTTCAGGGGACAAGGGAGTTAGTTGGCGCGAATCAGTTAATCGAGTTTGAAGATCAGTTTTATCCACAGCGCTTGGGCTGGCGTGAGATTACTGTGGCTGCAAATGACATTCCGATTCAAGGTGATTTCACATCTTTGAGTATTACCAACCGCTTGAAAGATTACCCTACTGAGTTACTTAGCAGTCCTCTCGACCAGCGTCGGATCTCCCTTAAACTCAATCCATCTCTGACATCAAGTGAACAAGCACCTCCACCGTCTGTTAAATCATCTAGCCGTTTAGATAATGCTTTGACAGGAAGAAGCAACGATGTCTTCACTAGCCTAATTACCCAGGAAAATCATAATTTCCTGACTATCTTAATAGCTCTAGCGATCGCCTTTTTATGGGGTGGTTTACACGCCTTGTCCCCTGGTCATGGAAAAACGATAGTCGGTGCTTATTTGGTGGGTTCCCGCAGTAATGCCCAACACGCCCTATTCCTGGGGCTGATTATGACGATTACTCATACTGCTGGCATATTTGCTTTGGGGCTGGTAACTCTTGGCACATCCCAGTTTATTTTGACAGAGCAATTGTACCCTTGGTTAAGTGTAATCTCTGGTGTACTGGTAACTGTAATTGGTCTGAATTTATTTATCAGTCGATTGCAAGGGACTCAAGTTTCTCATTCACATGACCATGTACATAGCCATGAACACAGCCACGACTTGCATCATCACCATGAGCATTCACATCTACCGCCTCATGGTGCTTCGATGAAGTGGTCTAGCCTACTAGCGCTGGGAATTTCCGGCGGCTTGTTACCTTGTCCTTCAGCTTTGGTAGTATTGCTAAGTGCGATCGCAATGGGACGAATTGGCTTTGGATTAGCGCTGGTGTCTGCCTTTAGCTTAGGTCTAGCAGCCGTACTAACTGGAATCGGCTTAATACTAGTCTACGCCAAAAATCGGTTTGAGCATTTGCCACTCCAGATCCCCAGAATCAAGATGTTACCTGTGGCAAGCGCCTTATGTATTACTCTAATTGGCTTAGGTATTACTTCCCAGGCTTTACTCGCTCATCCCTGGAACTAGTGGATAAGAGAACGAACCGCAAAGGACGCAAAGAGCGCAAAGGAAGAAGGAAAGAGTTCCCAGTTAAGAGCCTACGCAAATAAGTTCAGAAATCAAAGCGGAGTGCTATATATGTCACAAGCAATTAAAGAATCCATCGTCTCAGAAAACAATTTATCTCATGACTCTACCAAGTTTTCACAAATAGCCAAGCTTAAGAGTTTGAGTGAGTGTTCATTTAATTCTTGGCAAAAATCGCTAAGATATTCAATCCCTATTGTTTCTGTGGCGATGCCTGGGTTGGGCGTAGCCATCGCTCTATCTGTAAGTGTTATCCTGCCATCTCAGGCATCCACCATATCATATTCTGGTGACACAACAAACGCAGCAACTTTTAACCGTCCGCAAACGGAAGGATTTGAAGGTGGTACAAACCCACCTACATCACTTTCTAATAATGGCATCGCCGTTCCTTATTACAGCCAACTTTTCTTAGTTGATACTACAGGCTCTTATGATGTTGTAGGTTCTCAAAACTTTCTGGGCATCCAGTTCTTGTACCAAAACAGCTTCAACCCAATTACCCCATTAGTTAATTTACTCAGTGGGAATGATCCTTTCCCAGATGAAGGCACATCTGGTTTTAGCGGCTTGAGCTTAACTGCCAATAATCAATATTTCTTAGTCACTACTGGATTTGACAATAGCAATAATAGTTTTGGTACTTTTACCAATACCATTACAGGCTCCGGCAATATTAAACTTATCCCTGAATCTTCTTCAACTGCCAGCACAGTAATCTTTGGGATTCTTGGAAGCACCTTACTAAAGCGCAAACTAAAAAAGCTAAAATCTGTCAACTAACCTCCGAATCAATCACCTTTGATTTCCTCTTGTGGGATGGGCGTCTCGCCCGTCCGGTGCGGGCAAGATGCCCACACCACAAGAAAATTTATTGCAACATTTTAGCCTTGACACACCACTACAAGACTAATGAGATTTTTTCAAAAACAATTTCCGATTCCTATAGTTGTATGTGACGAGTTTGTCAGCAAATCTTATTTTGAGGAAAACATGAAACGATTTATCTTCATTTCTTTAATAACTGCTTTGTGCATAATCGGCTACTTTGAAATTAGCTTGTCACAAGCTGAAAAACTTTTTTGGCTAAATTTGAGTCTTTAAAATCATTTCGCTGTTAGCTAATTTCTCTTTGCCATAAAATATCTGTAACTCTCGTCATCCCAGCTTTCAGATGGCGGCGATAGGTACTGAAAGGCAAATCTAGTAACTCAGCTGCTTGTTCTTGCGTCGGGGCGGGATTTAAATAAGTTCGATAAACAGCGCGGTAGAGTTTTTCATCACGCGGGGATGATTGTAAGGATTCAACTGCTTGTTTCACCAGATTTTGTAAAACGTTAATGCGTTCGCGTAGACGCTCAGGGGACGGATTGTCGGAGAGTTGCGTCTCCTTTGGACTCTTGCTCATACTTGCTTTTGTGGCAACTTGTTCTGACACGCTTCGCGATCGCACTAATGGATTATTCTGTAATACATCAGGACAACTAAAGTTACGTAACGCATTCTGCACCGCCTCCACAAATTCTGGCTGACTAAGAACTAACAGAGGTTCACCGACTGGAGTATTATCTACAGATTCTCCGGCAGTTGTAACCTCTTTTCGGGCCAAAATTTCCTTCCATGCGGCAGGTGAGACAATTCGCCAGTCATGCCCATAAACACCATAGTGTCTTCCTTCAACTGTAAAATCAGTTTCAGAAAGTCGTGTTAAGTCGAAGTAGTTCAACATTGCTGTCCAACTATCTGCTTGGGCACAAGGTAGGAAGGTGTATGCTAACCCCGGTGTTTTCTGAAAATACTGCACAAAATTAATGAAAATTAGACTTTGGGTGGGAGAAACAGCTTGATAGGTGTCTCGCGCCATCCAGAAGCGGAAAATAGTTGCGCCTTCGCTAGGGCGTAATGGTGCATGGGTTTGGAGATATTGCCAAGATGCAAGAGCGCCCGGATCTGCACTCAAATCTTCAACAGTTGCTGTCTGCAATGCCACCATGATTGCAAATCCCGCAGGTTCGGAGTGCAAGTCACGAAATACTACTACATTCTGCGGTTGGCGCTGCAACCAGTGAGCTGCTATTTTTGCTGATTCTTCGCCTTCGTATTCTGCCACCATCCCCAGCAGTGCGGTTTTGTCAGTTTCCCGTAGTGAGTCCGTCAATAAACTACTTTGCTCACCCCAAGTGAAACAGGATCGAATCGCCGAGTTGTCCCGATGCAAAAAAATATAATCAAGTAGCACTCGATGCTTTTCTTGCCCTTGGGTTTGTCCTAGTCGTTTAGTATAATATTGACGCGCTCGGTGGTGTAATTCAGTGTAGAATTCCGAATTACGCCAACGCAAATCAGCAATTAGAACTTCGCGTGCTAAATCGTGGGGAAATAAACCCAATTGCCCTGATTCGATAAACGACAGTCCGCGCAACCACTCAAATAAATCGTGAACATCAAGTATTTCCCCTAAAGAGTGAGCCTCACCAGCCAAAGTATTTTGAGGCACAGCCAATATTTGATTTAGTGCGGCTTCAGTAGTCAGCCGGATCACCGCACAAGCTTCTAAAGCCATACGGTGTAAGGGCGTTGGTACTTCTTTTATGAATCTTGACAACAGTGTTTTAACAACATTGGGAGCCGATTCTGCTTGAAAAGAGATTTCTTTTCCTTGAGCAAACACCTCAGCAACCAAAGATAATGCTAGAGGATGTCCGTGGGTAAAATCTAGAATCGCCTGGTGTTGTGTGGTGGGAATATCTCGTGTGGTGAGATAAGTTTGACTTTCTTCTGGAGTAAGGTTGCGTAGGGGCAATGTGTGCATCAAAGCTTGCCAACCTGGATCGCTACACCAACCAGATGAGGGGGGATTGCGTCCAGCAATTACAATTAAGGTATCAACAGACAAATGGGGTAAGAATCCTTCCCGCAACCATTCATCTAACTGGGCAATAGCTTCATAGGTGTCAATAAAAATTACATTCCGTTCTTGTCTTTGGGCTAGCACATGTAAAGGAGAATCTGATTCATTCAATTCCATCAACGAACGCAACGTGCTAACAAAAGATTCTGGCGTAGCTTCTATATTACGTGCTTCTACGTAGATAGTTGAGATTTTTGAGCGTTCACAAAACCGCAAAAACTGCTGCATGAGGGTTGTCTTGCCCACACCGCCAGGGCCAAAGACGTGCAAAATGTGAAAAGGTAATTCTGTTGATGCGATCGCATCAATAAATAGCTCCACTTCCCGCCCACGTCCTACAAATCTGCGATTTCGTTCTGCACTTAGTCGCTGTAATAGAGATGTCATTGGCATCCCTTCCTTAAATTTTACGTAGGATTACTGTTTTAAAGTATGAAGGATATTGTTGATTTATAAAATCTACTTTGAGAAAATTTATAAATTTTACATCCAAGCTTAAAGGCGTAATAAGTAGGTGGACGCTAAAAAAAATACGAATATATTAATAGATATAAATCGCTTGAGAGCTTATATTCAAAGTGTTTATGGTGCTTTATATAAGTTTATACAGTTCGGTTTAATTGTGCCTATCTACTTACTAACGAACCAGTATTAGATAACCTTCTTTGTAGCATTGGTTTGGCTCCCCCAATTGCGACTGGTACAACCCAGCAAAAGTGTTGCAAGGTCGCACTCAAAAGAAACGCTTGTGCAACAATACTTTACACTTTATAGATTTCTTACCTTTTTTTCTTAGACCTAACTTTTCCCGTTAAGTCTCAAAAAGCTTGCTCATAAAGGATTCTGGACAAAGCAGAGTATATACGGTACAGTAATTGAAATTCGGCGCTAAAGGTGACAAGCAATATTGGACTGGTGGGAGAAAAATTTGTGCTTGTCTTGCGATCGCAAACGCATTAGAAATGTCTGGTTTTGTCATTCTGTTCAGTATGATAGAAGTTCAGTTTTTAGCCGTGAGCAGTATATCAACTATTTTAGAGTTGTTGACTTACTTTCTATTCTTCCCAGTGCATCACCAAAGAGCGCTGCTGTCCTAGTACTCAGTAGGCGGTCATTTAAGGCGATTCTTCCTAATTCAGAAATAACCTCAACTGGAACACCAAAATGTAGCTGCTTCTGGGATTGTTACTCTGCTATTTCGCAACAGGTCTAAAACTTGCTGCATTTTAAGAACAACTGGATCGCTTTTGTTGATCTAACCCCGATTAATAGCAATTCTCAGCCCGGTTTCAATATCATCTACTCTAGCTTTGCGATTTTTATCTATTAATATTAGACCTCTTGCATAAGTCGAATAGACCCCCCTTTATCCTCCCTTATTAAGGGGGGAAACTTGAAATCTTGCCCCCTCCCCAAGACATCGGGGAGCCACTGCGTTGGGCGGCTCTGCCGACTTGAAGCAAGTGGCGTGAGGGTTGGGGAGGGGTGATTCAAGGATTTTTGCAAGAGGTCTATTGTCTGCTGTCCAGCGATTACCCTACTTTTGGAAGCTGCTCAGTTTGACGTTTTTAATATCACCAACTAATTCATCAATCCTTGATTGAGTAGTGTTCCAAGAACACATAAAACGTACTCCTCCCACACCAATAAATGTATAAAACTGCCAGTTCTTGGCTTTTAAGCTGTGAATGACTTCTTCAGGTAATTTTACAAATACGGCGTTGGCTTCTCTAGGAAACATCAAGTCAACACCTTCTATATTTAATAGTTGATTTTCTAAGTATTCAGCACATTGATTGGCATGTCTAGCATTTCTTAACCAAGCACCAGTTTCCAATAAACCCAACCAGGGAGCCGAAATAAACCGCATTTTTGAAGCTAGCTGGCCTGCTTGCTTGCATCGATAATCAAAATCTTCTGCTAGCGCTTTATTGAAGAAAAGAATGGCTTCACCTAATGCCATTCCATTCTTAGTACCACAAAAACACAATACATCGATTCCAGTTTTCCAAGTAATTTCAGCAGGACTTTTATTCATAGCGGCAACTGCATTTGCAAAACGAGCACCATCCATGTGAATCTTTAAGTTATATTTGTTTGCAACTTCTTTAATACTTAAAAGTTCTTCAATAGGATATAAAGTTCCTAATTCAGTTGATTGTGTAATGCTAATAACTTTAGGTTTAGGATAATGAATATCAGTGCGTTTGGTGACAATTGACTCTATAGACTCTGATGTTAATTTGCCATTTTTACCGTGAGCAAGTAGTAGTTTAGAGCCATTAGATGCAAATTCCGGTGCGCCACACTCATCTGTTTCTATGTGAGATGTCTCATGGCAAATGACGCTGTGATATGACTGACAAAGAGCAGCTAAAGATAAAGAATTTGCAGCTGTCCCGTTAAAGGTAAAAAATACTTCACAATCAATTTCAAAGAGTTCCCGAAAATAATCTGT
>CAXUOL010000185.1:0-10156 GCA_964252435.1 uncultured Nostoc sp. | reverse complement strand
TAAAACACAAAAATAATCAATTACAACAAACACTGCAAGAATTGCAACAGACTCAAGTACAACTTATTCAAACTGAAAAAATGTCTTCATTAGGTCAGCTAGTTGCTGGTGTTGCTCATGAAATAAATAATCCAGTTAATTTCATTTATGGTAACCTGATGCATGTTAGAGAATATAGTCAGGATTTACTAAGTTTAATTAACCTATATCAGCAACAAAAATTTAATTATAATCCAGAACTAAGTAGTCTGATTGATGAGATAGATTTAGAGTTTATTATTGATGATCTGCCGAAAATCTTATCCTCAATGGCAGTTGGTACTGACCGCATTCGTGAGATTGTGTTAACTTTGCGGAACTTCTCGCGTCTTGATGAAGCAGAAATGAAATTTGTTGATATTCATGAAGGAATTGATAGCACTCTATTAATTTTACAATACCGTCTAAAAGGAAAGCATAAACAGCAAGAGATTGCAATAATCAAAAATTATGGTGATTTGCCTCTTGTTGAATGTTATGCAGGAGGACTGAATCAGGTATTTATGAATATTTTAAGTAACGCTATTGATGCTTTATATGAATGGGAAGAAGAGTCTTTAAGTTTAAAAGGAGAGGCTAAAAAACACCTTAGCTCTATTATGATCCATACTCAAATTAAGAATGAAGAGTGCGTGATTATTAGTATTAAAGATAATGGGCCAGGAATACCAGAGGAAGTTAAGACTAAATTGTTTGATCCTTTCTTTACTACTAAGCCTATAGGTAAAGGTACTGGCTTAGGATTATCTATTAGTTACCAGATTATAGTAGATAAACACAAGGGAACAATCAAGTGTATTTCTGCACCCGGTAAGGGTACAGAGTTTTTGATTGAGATTCCTATCAAGCAGACACGGTAAGCAAATATATAAACTGTGCAGCATTCTTTTCTATCTCCCCTTGCTCTTATTCAAGCTTACATTGTTGCTGAAACAGATATATTATTTGTGGTCATACCTTTGACATAATTTTGTAATGGCTTTGTCAATATGATCTGCAATAATTTACTCATCAAACTGTTTAACGGAACTAGGCAGGTAATCCCTGCCTTTTTTAATCAATGTCCTCTATATTTAATTATGGACGATTCCCCTTTACCTGAGAATTACTAATAGAAAATCCTCGACGCGTAGGTTTAATACTAGCTAATTCCACCTGAAAACTTACCTTGTCGGTCATTTCCCCACTTCTTGCTTCCAAAGTCCACTTACCAGGACGCAAATTCCAAAATAAAGAATTAGCTGAGTTTGTATCTAGTTTTTCCCCATTTAGCCACCATTCAACAGACGCAGATTTATTTACCGCTAGCTTAAATTCGAGTTTTTGCTTCGCTTCTTCACCTGGATAGAGTAAAAATAAATCGCCATGATGCGGAGATAAAATTCTCAAATTGGTAGAAACAAGACTCGATTGCTGTTGTTTTGCCAACCACTCATCATACTCTGGTGATAAACTGAATTGGTTGTCACCTTCGTAGGCAATTTTATCTTTTGGATAGAAATATTCTTGCACTACTGAGGTACAATCTGGTGTTGGTCGTAACCCCGAAATTGCACAAACAGGTAATTGCACTAAACCTTCTGGAGGTGGAAAGCCTGCTGGTTCTTGATGTTCGTGCAGGTGTAACATAATTCGATTCCACAAGGGTGCAGCCCCGGTAACACCTGAAACCTGATGCATCGGTTCGCCGTTGAAATTACCTACCCAAGTAGCGACGGTGTAATCTATGGTGAAGCCAACTGTCCAAGTATCCCGAAAATTGGAAGAAGTGCCAGTTTTAACAGCAACAGGAAAGGGTAAATTTAACACCGAGTCTACACCAAATGCTGTTGCACGAGCATGACTGTCACTGAGTATGTTAGTGATTAATTGCCAAATTGTCGGATTTTGGATTTGAGATTTGGAATTTTGAATTGGGGAATTGGAAAATGTGCTTACTAAAGGGGTAGCATCTCCTTGTCGTGCTATGGTCAGGTAAGCACGGGCTAATTCCCAGAGGCTGACTTCGCCACTACCTAAAGTCAAACCCAAACCATAATATTCTGGAGTTTGATTGAGGTGTTCAAATCCCAGTTGATGCAGTCGTTTTAAGAAAGTTTCCACACCGACTTTTTCTAACACGCGCACTGCGGGTACATTTAAAGAATTTGCTAAAGCGATTCGCACGCGCACAGGGCCAAGAAACCGTTCGGTGTAATCTGTGGGGCTGTAAAGTTTCGCGCCGGGAATTGCATAATGGGCAGGTACATCTGCCAAAATGGTATTTGGGCGAATTAAACCTTTTTCTAAAGCTAGTTCATAGACAAAAGGCTTAAGGGTAGAACCTGGTTGACGTAGTGCTTGCACTCCATCATTGCGTCCCAGTTTGGCTTCATTAAAGTAATCAGGTGAACCGACATAAGCCAAAACTTCACCAGTGTGGTTATCAATCACCAACGCAGCTGCATCATGGACATTGTTAGCGGCTAGGGAAGAAATTACCTGCTGTACCTGTGCTTCAACAAACTGCTGTAAAGGGCGATTTATAGTCGTGCGGATGGGGGAATTTTTTTCTACTTGCGTCTTATCAAACTGATTGGCTAACCAAAATAAAAAGTGTGGTGCAGCGATAATTCCCCCTTGGCGAGACTGAAACACAACCTTTTCGGTGTGTGTTCGGGTTGCGTTCGCTCCACTAATATACTTTTCCTGTACCATCCGATTAAGAACGTATTTTTGTCGCTGCTTCAGCCGTTCCCAATGTTCGTAAGGATTAAAATATGTGGGATTATTAGGAATAGCAGCCAATAAACTAGCTTGAGCAAGATTCAACTCACTAGCTGGAATGGAAAAATAAGTCCGCGCCGCTGCTTCCACACCATATATATTCCCGCCCATTGGTAGCCGATTGATATATGCAGCCAGGATTTCATCTTTGTTCATCCCTGCTGCTAACCGCCAAGATAGCCAAATCTCACTCAGTTTACCAGAGAAGCTGCGGGGCACGGGATCTAACATCCGCGCTAACTGCATGGTGATTGTGGAAGCACCGGAAACAATTCTTTTGGCGTGGATGGCTTCTTTGCTGGCGCGGATAACAGCTTTTATATCCAACGCCCTGTGATGGTAAAAGCTGCCATCTTCGGCGGCTAAAATGGCATGGATAAAATGGGGCGAAACCTGATTTAAGGGTACTACTGATGTATGCTCTTGGTCACGAGTGAGTAGTGTTCCTAATGGTAAACCATTGCGATCGCTAAATTGCATTGCCAACTGATTTTGGGCAATATCTGCGGCACGAATGGGCGCAAAATAAGGGAGTAAGCGTACCACCAGACAGATTAGCAGCACAGCCAGGATAACTTTACTAGTGTGCTTAAGTTTGAGTAGCGATCGTAAAATTAGTTTCATCAGGGAATTCCCCTGTCCAAGAAAACCTACCTTAATCTTGACGCAGCGATTACATCTACATCAGTAAATATTTCAAATCCTTAATAATTAATTTTTACTAACTCAGCAGATGTAAATTAATGTTTGCGAAATTTAAATACTTTTTTATGGTTAAGAATTGTAGTCATTTTTGGAACAATAACACTAGATTAGTTATCTATGTAAATAAACATACGTTACATCCAAAGCTTGTGTAAAAACAACTAGTTATGCTGCGTCCTTTATTAATGTTCGCATTTCCGACTCTATGAGAGAATGCAAATTTTTATTTGCTATAAGTTGTAAATTTTTTATTTTTAATTACTAGAAAAATGATTATCAGAGTTTTACTGCATTTCCAGCATAAAATAACCTATCACGTTCTTCGCATTTTTGGCAGTTCGTTAAAAAAAATTAGGCGTTCTTCAAGCCGGAAGAGAACAATACAGTTTCTCCTTCTCTTTACATTTATACTAGGGATGGCAGGGTGTAATTTTTTTGGTATCAACTCAAGTAAAGAACAACTCCCAGCAGTTTCCTCACTCACACCACCAAAATTACCAGACTGGATTGAACAAATAAGTCCCATTGGAGATGCAAAATCTCTTAATCAAATCCGCATTCGTTTTAAAGAGGCTTTAATCCCAGTTGAAAGTCTTGACAGTCCAGAACAGCAGAAGTTATTACAAAAATTTGCTCTTTGGCCACCTTTACCCGGTCAATTTCGCTTTTTAACACCGCGTATGGTAGGATTTCAAGCTGATAAAGCATTACCAATAGCGACACGATTTCAAGTCACTTTGAAAGCAGGTTTAGCCGATTTAAAAAATCATCGTCTAGACAAAGATTTACCTTGGACTTTCAACACCGAATCTATCAACCTGACTAATTTACCCGGTGTCAATCCCATAGAAAAGGCTGAGATTGAACCAATTGATTTACAACAAAAGTTACAGTTTACTTCCAATGTAGAATTGGATTTAGCTTCTGTACAAGAACATTTACAGTTAATTCCCGAAGGTAAAAATAAAGGTACAGGTTTTAAAGTTGAATTAAACAAAGAAGAAAAACCATTAAAAAATGAAGAAGACCCTTTAGAAAAATTTGACCCTTCAGCACGCAATTGGATTTATAACCTCATCCCCCAGCAAAATCTCGAAAAAGCAACTCGTTATCGCCTGGTATTTTCTCCAGGAATACGTCCTGCTTATGGCAATCTACCTACAGAAAAAGAATTTGCTACTAAGTTAGCAACTTATTCGCCTTTGGCTTTTCAGAAAATTAACTTTTACGGACAGCCGGATGCAGGGGGAACTTTTGGAAGATTTATTAAAGGTAGTCCACAGCTAGAATTTAATAATGTTTTATTACCAGATTCAGCTAAAGAAAATATTTCCATTAATCCAGCACCAAAAGAGATTTCGAGAATTATCCAAATAAATGATGAAGATAAAATTGTTGGTATCAATCCTTATGCGCTAGAACCTGCCAAGACTTATACAATTACTATCGGCGGAAATCTCAAAGATAAGTTTGGGCAAACTTTGGGTAAACCTGTCACACTTAAATATGATACTGGAGATTTAGCTGGAGATATCTGGGTACCATCAGATTTGAATATTTTTCCTACAAGTAAAGATTTACAGTTAAATATTAGTACAGGAAATCTGCCAGAATCTAGATATAAAGCAGCTTATCGAGTAGTTAACCCGACAGATTTAGTTTATTTTAATAATAGTAGTGATTTATTACCACAACCTTCTGAATGGCAAAGCTTTAAGGTATCGGGTAAGAAAAATCAATCAGTTGATATTGCTGTTCCTCTGCGAGAAAAAATAAATTCTACTACAGGAATGTTAGCTTATGGAGTCCAAGCCCGCACTAATAAATATCAAGAAAATGGGAAGGAACTGTGGCGCGAACCTACGACTTATGGCTTAGTTGAATTGACGAATTTGGGCGTATTTACTCAGTGGTTTCCTGAGTCAGGGTTAATTCGTGTCAATCATCTTACAGATGGTTCGCCAGTTAAAAACGGTGCTATCGAAATTTATCAATCAAAATTACAAGCAAAATCTCGCCCCGAACCAGTACTTTGTGCAACAGGTAAAACTGATGAAAATGGAATTTTTAAAATTGCTCGTGAAGGATTACAACAATGTTATTCTGGGAATGAAAGCTCTAGTAAATCACCACAATTATTAGTAATTGCCCGTGAAAATCAAGATTGGGCCTTCGCTAGAACTGAAGAATATAGCGGCGTTTATGGATATGGTATTGATGCAGGTTGGCAAAATAGTAAGCCAGAATCACGCGGGGTAATTTTCTCAGATAGACAGTTATATCAACCAGGCGAAAAAGCTTGGTTAACTGGTTTCGCAGACTTTTTGCAAAATGGTGTAATTCAGCAAGATAAAAATGCTGCTTACCAATTAACTTTGGTAAATCCCGATGGACAAAAAACCAGCTTAGGTACGCAAACCACAAATGAATTTGGCAGTTTTTCTCTGGAACTGCCAATCAAAACTACTCAGCGCTTAGGCTACTATACAATCCAGGCGAAAGGTAAAAATGGACAAGAAATTTATGGAGAATTTCGAGTAGCTGAGTTTAAGCCACCTAATTTTAAAGTCGAACTTAACTTAGATAAAGAATTTGCATATATTGACGAGAAAGTTAATATTAATGCTAAAAGCAATTATTTGTTTGGTGCGCCCGTAGAAGGTGGAGAAGCAAAATATTTTATCACTCGTCAACAAGCTGATTTTGTTCCTAAAGGTTGGGAGGGATTTACTTTTGGTAGGCAATGGTTATGGCCAGAGGAAACGCCTACTATATCTAGTGATGTATTGCAAACTAATGCCCAATTAGATGCTAATGGTAAAAGTAGTCAAACTGTGAATGTGGCTAATGATTTACCATATCCGATGACTTACCAAGTGGATGTACAAGTTGCAGATATTTCTAATCTTTCTGTAGCGAATTCCAAAACATTTACAGCCTTACCGAGTAATCGCCTCATCGGCTTAAAAAGTAATTTCATCGCTGATGCTGGTAAACCTTTTCCCATTGAAGTGATTGTTACTGACCCTACAGGAAAACCAATCACAGGTCAACGGGTGCAGCTGGAATTACAACAGATTAAATACAGCAGCGTCACCCAATTGGTGGAAGGTAGCCGAACACCAAAAAATCAAGTTGAATATAAAACAGTAGGACAAGCAGAAATTACATCTGCGAGTAATCCGCAATCGGTAAATTTAACAGCACCGGAATCCGCCTCATATCGGATTAGAGTTAATTTTAGCGATGCCAAAGGTGAATTAAGTGCCACAGATTTACAAATTTGGGCAACTGGAGAAAATCCAGTATTTTGGGGTTCTAGAGAAGAAGATGTCTTAGAAGTTAAACTAGATAAAAAAGAATTCAAACCTGGTGAAACTGCTACTGCCCTAATTCAATCTCCCTATCCAGATGCAGAATTATACTTTGCTGTAATTAAAGACAAACCCCTTTATCAGCAGATTATCAAAGTTCAAGGAGGCGCACCACAAATTCAGTTTCAAGTTACGCCAGAAATGCTGCCAAATGCAGCCATTGAAGCTGTATTAGTCAGACAAGGGAAACCCATAAATCAAGTGGAACCAGGAAGTTTAGATAACTTGGTGAAGATTGGTTTTACACCTTTTAAAGTTAATTTAGAAGATAAGTATTTAAAACTGCAAGTTAAACCAGTGCAAGCATCATTAGAACCTGGTGCAGAGGAAACAGTACAGCTAGAATTGAAGGACAATCAAGGAAACCCCACCAAAGGACAGTTTACAGTCATGGTGGTAAACGAGGCGGTGTTACAACTTTCTGGTTATCGTCCGCCAGATTTGGTAAATACAGTTTACGCAGAACAGCCAATATCTACCCGCTTTAGCGATAATCGCCCAGATGTTATATTACAAGCACAAGATGTAGCGAAACCCAAAGGTTGGGGTTATGGCGGTGGTTTCTCAACTGGTGCAGCCAATACTCGCACTCGCACTGATTTTCAAGCCTTAGCTTACTACAACGGTTCTGTCCTTACCGATGCAAATGGGAATGCACAGATAAACTTTAAACTCCCGGATGATTTAACGACATGGCGAGTGATGGCTGTCGCTACGGATGGAAATCTGCGTTTCGGGAATGGGGACGCGACGTTTATTAGCACCAAGCCACTGCTAACCAATGCTATCTTGCCACAATTTGCCCGTCCAGGCGATCGCATCCTCGCCGGTTTATCTGTAACTAACAACACTGGGAATACAGGAAATCTCTCAATTAATGGCGAACTTAGCGGTAATGTGAAGTTTGCTGACAAAAATCCCACAGCGACTTCTTTGCAAACCAAAGCTGAATCCGCAACTCATGCTTATCGCTTTCCCATGCTGGCGGATAGTGTGGGAGTTGGTAAAGTTCGCTTTACCACTCAGTTAAATGGTACAGCCGCAGATGCTTTTGAAGTACCTTTGGAAATTAAGCCAATTGAAATTACAGAACAAGTCGTTGAATCTGGTGTCACCGAAAAACAGGTAAAAATTCCCCTGAATGTCGATAAAAATACCTTCCCTGATGCGGGAGGTTTAGATATTCAGTTGGCGAGTACTTTGATTCCAGAAATTAAAGCACCAGCAAAACAGGCTGTAGAAGATGATGATTTACCATTTACAGAATCGGCGGCGAGTCAATTAATAATTGCTGCTAATTTGCAAACTATTGCACAGAAATATGGTCAGACATTTGCAGAATTTAATTCTAGCCAACAAGCTAATCAAGCAATTGAAAAATTACAAAAACTCCAAATAGCCGATGGTGGTTTTGTTGCTTTTCCTGGACAAGAAAAATCTGACCCTTGGGTTTCTTCATATACGGCTGAATCTTTGGCTAAAGCCAGTCAGGTGTTCCCTAATTTAGTCGATTCTGGAATGCTGTCTCGCCTGAAAGCTTATCTACAAAAAGTTCTGGCGAACCCCGGAGAATACGACTTTTGCAAACAACTACTCTGTAAAAGGCAACTGCAACTTAATGCTTTAATCTCTTTAGCAGAATTGGGAGACAAACGCAATACTTTCCTCGCAGATATTTATGAACAGCGCAATAACTTTGATGTAGCAACTCAAATTAAACTAGCGCGATACTTATCTCAATTCCCAGAATGGCAAGATGAATCTCAGCAATTAGTGAATAAGCTGCAACAGAATATCTATGAAACTGGCCGGACAGCAGTTGTAAGTTTACCCAGCAGTTGGGGATGGATGAGTTCATCTACCACGACGCAAGCGCAAGCTTTACGCTTATTTATTGCCAAACAAAGTAAGCCCGAAGTTATAGATAAGTTATTCCAGAGTCTTCTGGCACTGCGACGCGATGGTACATGGCAAACTAACTATAATAATGCCCAAGCTTTAACAGCTTTAGTAGATTATAGTCAACTGCAACCTACACCGCCTAATTTTGTTGCCACAGTGGAATTAGCTGGTAATAAGTTAGGAGAAAATCAGTTTAATGGCTACCAAAATCCTAGCTTACAGCTAAATGTACCAATGAATAAATTACCTCGTGGTCGTAATGATTTAACGCTGCAAAAATCAGGTAATGGCACTTTGCACTATCTAGTTGCTTATAATTATCGCTTGCAAGGAAATCAAGCAGGCAGATTTAACGGACTACGCATAACACGAGAAATTAGTCAAGTAAATAAAGAGAAAATTTTGCAAAAAACAGGTCTTTATGCTTTCGATAAACCCTTGACTTTAGCCTCTGGACAGGTGTTTGATATTGGTTTAGAAATCATCGCCGATCATTCTGTGGATCATTTGGTGATAAAAGATCCTTTACCATCAGGTTTTGAGGCGGTGGATGCAAGTTTTCAAACTGCTACAGCTGCATTACAAGCAAAAGCCGATAGCTGGGAACTTGGGTTTAAGAATGTGTACCGCGATCGCATTATCGCCTACGCCGACCACCTAGAACCAGGAGTTTATAGCCTCCATTATCTAGTACGTTCTGTTACTCCTGGTACATTCTCTTGGCCTGGTGCAGAAGTTCACCTGCAATATGCACCAGAAGAATTTGGGCGAACTGCTGAGTCTACATTGGTGGTTGAGGACAAGTTGTGACAATTTAAGATGTAAGAAAGGGAATCTAGAAATGTTCAAAGCCTATGGGAGATCGAGGCAGTGACACATATTCTCAAAGTCAACGAACATGGCGATTTGTATTTACCATCTGAGGTGCTGGGAAAACTACAACCTGGCACAGTATACAGCTTAGAAGTTCAGGGAGATGTACTGATTTTGCGTCCTGAATGTTCACGCGTATTGTCTCCAGAAGAGAAAACAGCAAAGTGGAGAAGGTGGGCTGCAAGTCATTCAGCTAACAGTCCGGGCTTGCCTGATGAGGCTTTGCGCCGGGAGAATATCTACGATTGACTATTCGTTACTTGCTGGATACCAACATTCTATTGCGTGCTTGCGATCCTTCTTCATCAAGCTATGTGCTGGCGTTGGAAGCAATTGCTAGACTTTTAGCGCAAGGCGAGGAGTGTGTCATTACTCCTCAAGTGCTGACAGAGTTTTGGGTAGTTGCGACTCGCCCAATTGCTGTCAATGGTTTGGGATGGAATGCCGAACAGACACACACTGAGGTCGAACAAATTCTTGATCAATTTACGTTACTT
>CAXUOL010000184.1:0-10205 GCA_964252435.1 uncultured Nostoc sp. | reverse complement strand
CTCATCTCCCAATCCCCACTCCCTACCCCTAAGCCGTTCTCACTGCCCCAGAGTAAATTAAACCCCGTTGCAGATCCAGCGTTATAATCGCCCCATCTCGAATCATCTGCGTTGCCTGCTTCACACCCACAATCACTGGTACACCGAGACGTAAGCCAATCACTGCTGCGTGACTTGTGAGACTTTCTTCTTCAGTAATAATCCCGGCAGCTTTCCGAATTGCCTCCACAAAATCGGCACTAGTGCGGGGTGCAACTAATATGTCTCCAGGATTAAAGTTACTCACATCCATGCCAGTACTAGCTACCCGTGCGCGACCACTCACTGAACCTTGTCCCAGTCCAATTCCGTGACCTAGTACTGCCGTTACCACCTCTACCTTAATCAAATCTGTAGAGCCAGAAATCCCCTGGAGTGTACCAGCCGTCATCACTACTAAATCTCCCTGAGACAGTAACTGAAGTTCCTGAGCCACGTTAATCGCAGCCTGAAATGTCTGACCAGTGGAAGGTAATCCTAGCACCAACAGCGGTTTGACTCCCCACACCATCTGTAGCTGCCGCGCTACATTTACGTGGGGTGTCACTGCCAAAATCGGTGTGTGAGGACGAAACTTAGAGACATTGCGAGCTGTTGCCCCCGTTTGCGTTAGGGTCATAATTGCCGCTGCACCTAGTTGTTCGGCAATTTGACCAACAGCTTGACTAATCGCATTGGGAATGGAGCGGCGGGCATCTCTCAAAGAACGTAGGTTTAGGTGTTGGGCTTCTTCCTGCTCCATACGTTCGGCAATTCGCGCCATCGTTGCCACTGCTTCTACAGGGAAGCTACCCACGGCGGTTTCGTTGGAGAGCATCACCGCATCGGTGCCATCTAAAATCGCGTTTGCCACATCCGACACTTCCGCGCGAGTGGGACGGGGATTGTTCACCATGCTATCTAACATTTGAGTAGCGGTGATGATGGGAATCCCCAAGCGATTTGCTGTGGCAATTAGCCGCTTTTGCAGTACTGGAACATCTTCGGCTGGCAATTCCACCCCTAAGTCACCTCTGGCAACCATCACGCCATCACACAAAGCCAGAATCGCTTCCATTTGTTCAATGGCTTCGTGCTTTTCAATTTTGGCAACCACTGGCACTTGCTTGCCTGTACTAGAAATTAGTTCTTTAATTTCGATCATGTCCTGGGGATTGCGGACAAAGGAAAGTGCTACCCAATCGACACCTTGATCTAGACCAAACATTAGATCCTCTCGGTCTTTGTCGGTCATTGCCTTAATTGACAGGTAAACGCCGGGAAAGTTTACGCCTTTATTGTTAGAAAGTTTACCAGGCACGGTGACGCGACAATGCAAATCACCTTTGTCCCGGTTAATTTCCTCCACCAGCATTTCTACTCGTCCATCATCAAGGAGGATTTTTGCCCCAACTGGGACTTCTTCGGCTAAATAATCGTAGGTGACACAACTAATTTCTTGCGTACCGATCACCGGACGATTTGTCAAGGTAAAGCGATCGCCTTTTGCCAAAACTATAGATCCGTTGTCAAACTTTCCCAAGCGAATTTTTGGGCCCTGCAAGTCTTGGAGAATAGCTACTGGCTGATTTAATTCAAAAGCGGTTTGCCGAATTAAACGAATACTACGCTGATGGTCGGCATGAGTTCCGTGGGAGAAGTTTAGCCGCAGCGTCGTGGCTCCCGCTTCAATAATCGCCTTGAGCATTTCAGGACTGCTAGTGGCGGGGCCAATAGTAGCGACAATTTTTGTCCGGCGCAGAGAATCTCGTAATTGCATAGGGGCTGAAGTTAGGGAGCTATCTGGGAAGTCATCGTAACTTAAGTGGCATCTCCTTTTCAGTCACTGCTATATCAATAGACATAAGCAGTTAGAGAGGGTTTATGGGAGAGTGGGGGCTGTGGGATAGAGTAGATATAGTACATCAATCTTGTATCCATCCTCCCAACGAAGCAGTTTATTCCATTAACTTCTTGGCGATTGTCATACCCCACTTATCAGTAAAGACTAGGCTTCGTCTGGAATCATAGCGTTATTCATCTGCTGATATGCAAAGCTGTGGATAAATCTTGCTATACAAAAATTTGCAAAACTTTATCATTCAATAATATTTATCGTATATTCGTAATGTCTGCTTAAAAAGGAGTCAATCTTAAAGATGATCGCATCGGAGGCACAAAAGCCACTGACAATCCCACCCAAGGAATTTTTAGCGCCTCCTGGTGATTTCAATCCGACGCTGCTGCTGTTTTCTGTTGCTGTGGCCATGCTGGTGTTATCCAACTTTGGTTACTGGCTTTGGGAATGGCCGCACTGGCTATGCTTTTGCATCAACACGATTGCCTTACATTGTGCTGGAACAGTAATTCATGATGCCTGTCACCAATCTGCCCATCGCAACCGGGTGATGAATGCGATGTTAGGGCATGGCAGTGCGTTGATGCTAGCTTTTGCTTTTCCAGTATTTACGCGGGTGCATTTACAGCATCATGGCCATGTCAATCATCCTAAAGACGACCCAGATCATTATGTCTCTACGGGTGGGCCGCTGTGGCTGATTGCAGTCCGGTTCTTGTACCACGAAGTATTTTTCTTTCAACGGCAACTGTGGCGTAAATATGAGCTACTAGAATGGTTCATCAGCCGCTTAATTGTCTGTGTAATTGTTTATATCTCAGTGCAGTACCACTTTTTGGGTTATATTCTCAATTTTTGGTTTATACCGGCTTTTGTGGTGGGGATAGCACTAGGCTTATTTTTTGACTATTTGCCCCATCGTCCCTTTGCAGAGCGCGATCGCTGGAAAAATGCTCGCGTCTATCCTAACCCGATTCTCAATATTTTGATTATGGGACAGAATTACCACTTAATTCATCATTTGTGGCCTTCTATTCCTTGGTATAATTACCAACCTGCATATTATGTGATGAAGCCGTTGTTAGATGAAAAAGGATGTTATCAAACTTCAGGATTGTTGCAGAAAAAGGACTTTTTTGAGTTTGTTTATGACATCTTTTTAGGAATTCGGTTTCATCATCAAAAAGAATAGAGTTTTGTATGAAGCTCGTGTCAAAAATCTGCTATTTCAACAACCACACCAGGAGCGATTGTTGCTAAGACACTGCGAACACTGGGTATCAATGGAAGCAAATCAGGTAGGCGATTACTAGATGCCACCAGAACAACGACCGCAACTCCAGCCTGTTGCAAGTTTTGCTGATATCGTAAGTTTTGGTCTGTTGTGAGGAGAATCGTGAAACTCTCCTGGATCATCAGTTGCAAAAGTTCACCATTCTTTTTGCCTGACCATCCCATTTCCACAACTGTGCGTACCTCATAATCAGTAAGTTCACGCCTTAAGGGTCGTGGAACACACTCATCAAGCAGAATTCGCATAGGCGGTCAGCATTTCCTTTGCTAATTCTAGAGCGGCGATCGCTTGCTCACGGCTGACACTAGGAAAATGATCTAAAAACTCATCCAGTGAGTCACCAGCTTCTAGATAATCGAGCAAGGTTTTTATCGGCACACGAGTACCAACAAAAACAGGGGTTCCCCCCAATATATCGGGGTCGCTATGAACAATGCGCGATGTGGATGTCATATAGTTACTTGTGTGCGACAGACTAAGTTTTGATCCTAACTCTCATCGTCTCGGAAATCTCAGCATATATTCCATTAATCACGCCATTTTGCATACAGGTAGTTATTCAGAATATTTTCGTCTTTGCTCAGTAATATATTATTTTTTAATAAAGCATTCGCCGTAATAATCCGATCAAAAGGATCGCGAGTCCAAGTAATAGTTAAGCTAGTACTGATAATATCATTAAAGTTTTGATTACATATTTTTAAACCAATTTACTCGGACAGGTTAGGAATAATCACATCCGGTTTATCTTTAAGACGTTTTATTTCATATAAATACTGTAATTCTAATCTCACAATTGGCGAAATATAAACGTCATTATCATTAATTAATGTTTTAGCAATATCAGTTAATTTATCTGTCAAACCAGCATAGAGCCACACTACTACATGAGTGTCAAGATAAATCAATATTAATCTCCTGTTCCCAACTGATATTAACTAAATCATCTGGATTTCCTTGAATAGCATCAGATTTAAATGTTAAGTTTTTAAGTTTATCTTTTTTTTCTATAGGAACAATTTTTAATAACTTACCATTTTTGTTAATTTCTAGTGGAATACCTGTTTCTAGCACCTCATCTAGTAGACGCTCAATATTATTACTTAATTCCGTTAGTGTAACCTTTTTCATTGCTTTTCTTAAAGATTTACATTCACATTGTTTGATGAGCTTAGATATGATAGCAAAAATTTTTCCCTTACCCTAAAGATTGTTATGGAATGTAGCAACAATGCCTCAAATTCTCTAGTTCTGTGGATGTTTGCGATCGTCTCCGACGGGGCGTAGCCCATCGCCATCTTGTCACGGTGCATTATAAAAACCTTTGCGATCGCCTCATCGTTGTTCTAGGCTACAGGAAGCAAGCTACGCTGCGATCGCAGTAATTGATTTCTAGCTAAAAAGCTAATTAATGCCATCGCAGAGAGTGCGATCGCTTACATTAGTTGACTGTAAATAACCACGTAACTTAGCACAACTGTATCCAATTAAATCCTCTAGGTTATTTAAGTAAGCCCAGAGTTTTACGGTCTTGTCATAACTAGCAGAAGGGATGGTCTATTTTTTAACCAACATTACCCGCAGACAACACTTGTTCAACTGTAAGTGCAATTTCTGGGAAAGTTGCAGACACAATTTGCTGACTCCCGCTAAACTCTTTTTCCTCGTACAATCCTTCTGACAACAATAAAATCGTAATTTTTGACTCTAGTAGACACCCTGCGGTAAGCAAGCTACGTTTACTCAATTCAATCGGTAAAAGAGTGCGATCTATTGGCTATTTTTAAGTTTTTATATCTCTTCTCTTGACTAGAGACAATTTCAGTGAATAATTTATTATTTTTTTGATTTGAGGCTTTTTTTCCAATTCTCAAATTTCTTTTTACAGTCAGGAGCTAGATTCGATATTGTTCCATTATGCATAACAGTATTACACAAAAAAATATTTGATTCTTGCATTTTTGTCACATCATAACTAGCATCCTTAAGATTAGCATTTGTGAGATTAGCACCTGCAAGATTAGCATTTGTGAGATTAGCGTTTGTAAGAACAGCATTTTGAAGATCGGCATTTTTGAGGTTTGCCTGAAACAAGTTGGCGTCTTTAAAGCTAACATTTGCTAACCTTGCTCCTTCTAACTGAATATATGCCAGATTTAAGTAATCTAGATTTATATAAGATAGATAAACGCAACTACCACGCTCCCCTAATGCATATTTCACGTCTCTCCATCTACTTGCTATAAAGTCATCTTTCCAGGGAATTGCAAAATCTAAGCCCTCACCATACTTACAAATTTCTGTTAAAGATTCGAGAGCATTTTGGATTCCATAACTACTGATGTAGTTGGATTTATTATCTTTTACTAGATTTATATTTTTTTGTTATCTTTGTGCTGATATGAAATTTTCAGAGTTAATTATTGCTTGCCAAGCTTTATTCTCACTTTCTTTTTGTTGTCCAGGAAGACCGATTGTCACCCATCTAATTGCAACGACTACGATAGCTAACTTACTGAATAAATCGAGTATTAAAATCAATAATTTGAATATATTAGTTTGAGATTTTTCTACATTACAATCGCTCATTAATTTTGGTTATAATATTTTTCAGTAGAAGTTCATTTAATTAATGATTTACACTTGTTTAACTAACTCTTCCTTTTTTTCAGCCGATTTTGTATTGTCAGTTAAGGTTTTGGAGTCCTTGTTTTGTTGCTTCTCTGTGGTTCTAAGACCAATAAAAGTAGCTGAATTGATTGCTTGTAATGCTAGAAGTGATGAATCAAAATCTGGCATTTTACTAGAATTTATGACTTCATAAATAAAGACCAATCCTAGTGCAAATGTCCATATAGCTACCTGAAGCCTATGAAAATCAAATCCATTACCATCCGATAGAACATCCTCAAGCCAACTTTCACTAGTTCTTGCAGATCCTTTTTGTTTAATCTCAGGTTTACTCTCATCAATAAGTGAATTAATCAATGGTGTTCCAGCATTAATTCCTAATAAGATAGTTGCTGAACTACTGAAGATGTTTGTGAATTTTCCTGTGAATAAGAAAATAGCTAAGTAAGACAAAATAATTATAGCTGTCCACCACGCTAATTGTGATAGCGATAAGCTAAATGGATTTTTTTTGTCCGGTGAACAAGAAACAAGCTCATCTTTATTTTGACTTTTATCATAGTAATAACCTTCTTTTCCTGGACTACGGAAAGCATCTCGACACCTAACAAGTATAACTATAATCGAAAATAATATAATCAAAAAAATTAAAAATCGAAATCCGCCTTGCGAGTTCCATAAGTCTATAGACGAAAAAAGGGAGATAGGCTTTTCAGATTTATTTTGAGTATCCTGGGCGATTACTGCAAAGTTAATATAAATAATTAGAAAAAAACTCAATAATAAAATAGTTGTAAATCTTCTTAAAGCTTTGTGCATTTATTTATGTTCTGCAATTAAAAAGTAAATTGACAGTGGCCGTCAAATCAAAAATATCTAAAAAATGTGCAATCAATTTTGCTCAGGTACTTATGATTTGCCTCTTCAGTAGTAAACTCACTATTAATACTCAGTAAATTAATAGTGAGTTCTAATAGCAATAGAATGCACTTTTCAATATCTCTAAAGCAATGGAAGTTTGCCAACTTAAGCACAGGCAACTTAAGAATTATTACAATTGTCGCTCTAAATCATCAGTAGCAATTTCTTCAACAACTGAGAAATTGAGCAAATCAGATCGCAACATTGTGCGTTGCATAAATGCGGGATAAATTAAGAGTTTTCAGCAAAGTAAAATATTGATTTTCCGCCCAAAAGAACGCAAAATTATCTATAACTCAGCAAAGCCAATTTAGTTACATAGTATTAAAACTGCGTGTTTTTTTGAAATCATAGTATTTAAAATCACGATGGCTGCCCGTTATACTCTGTTCAATCTCCATCTGATATCCATATACTCTGACTATCAAAAATTTACTGTTGAATAACATTCCTGAAATTGAACTACTGCGAGTGTAACTTCGGCGCATCCACTTTTGGAAGAAATATTATAATAAGCACCCCTATATGGGTTGTATAAAAAAACTATCTGCCAAAACCGGATGCTCATTGTAAGTCGTGATTTTCCCTCTCGGCTGACTCTCTTTTTTGCCTAAAGTGTTGCGTAAATCAAATCTAACTGTTTTTTATGCTTCCAAAACAACGCATACGTGGTGTTATCCTTACTCCTAAAGGATTACATAAGCTTGAGTTTGCAAAACAACAAACAGAATTTAATGAAAATGGCAACAAGCGATTTACACTCATCAATCTGAGTATTCAGACAGGTTTAGACTCTCATACCCTGTGTAAGATTTTTAACTCTAACAATAAAGTTGATCGATACTCTCTGACTCGATGTTTTCAGGCATTCAAAATATTATTAGAGCCGGATGATTATGAGATCGCCACGATTCCCCTACTCATAAATAGCTCAGAGTTACAACAGGGAGAAAGCTGCAAGGATAAGACTTTAGGAAGACAGGAGGACAAAAAACTTGGATTACAGTTGAAGCTAGATATAAATGAGGTCAACTTACCTATGACTCCACCTGAAGAAATTCGCTCAAGAGGAATAATACTGCTGGAACAATTATCGGGAGAATCTTTACTAAAGGCAGTTAAATTTTTAGAATCCCTTTCTCAAGAGTCTTTACCGCTAAGTCAAAACAAGCCTGAACATAGCAACGGTGTTGCGAAGAATATTACGCTCAATTAAACTAAAAATAGTTTTCAACAACCATAAAAATAACCTCTGGAAGCGATGCCTACGGCGGGCTACGCCAACGCCTCCAAAACGGTAGCCATGCCCAATGCCCCATTCCCAATGCGCATAATTTAAAATCCTGCCAAACGATGTGAAGGTTTCAAACTCAGGGATGATGAGTAATTAGCAATTAAATTGACAAAATCAGACTATAAAGAGTGATATTAAGCGATAGATAGCGCTTGTAAAGGACTAACGGGCATGATTAAATCTTGGATGGTGATTGGGGGTGTGGCTTTCTTGGTTGCTTTAGCCGCGAACGTGATTACGCCTAGCGATCGCCAATGGTTCAAGCGTTTACAACGACCAAGATGGCTAACTTTTGAGGGTGCAATTCCGATTATTTGGACTGTAATATTTATTTGCGGTGCTTGGTCAGCTTATATTGTCTGGGAAAAAGACCCAGGAAGCACTTCAACTTGGTTAATCATGGGTTTATATCTGCTATTAGAAATTGTTACCATTGCCTATACACCTGTAATGTTTAAGCTTCGCAGTCTGAAAGTGGGTACAATTCTTGGTGGCACAGGTTTGATTATTAATGCTTTATTGATACTTGCAGTCTTAGGTTTTTCTGGTTGGGCAGCCCTATTACTAGTTCCTTATTTGCTCTGGAGTCCCATTGGTACTTATACCACTTGGCAGATGATGAGTCTCAATCCTCAAGATGCCTAGTACCGCAGGGCGGAAGTCAAAAGTTAAAAGTCAAAAGTCAAAAGTATTATGGAATTGCTTTCTCTATGTGGGTTTTGTGAATCCATCGGTCACAATTCTTTTTAGATTGGTCTAAGAATCGCACCAGGGAATGATTAAACATCTAGTCTAAATTGTCAAACTTGCAGTGTATGACTTGACAAAATACACAAGCAGGAGTGCGTTATGATTCCATCTTGGATAATAATTGGGGCTGTAACTTTCTTCATCGCCCTTGGGAGTTTCTTAATCACGCCGCGTGATGTTAAATGGTTTGCAAATTTAAGTCGCCCTCGCTGGCTAGTTTTTGAACCGCTGATTCCGGTCATCTGGACTGTGATTTTTATTTGTGGTGCGGCTTCAGCTTATATTGTCTGGGAAAAAAATCCCGGAGGCATAATTACTTGGCTATTAATGGCTTTGTACCTCTTGGTGGAAATTATCACCGTCGCCTATATACCTATAATGTTGAGGTTTCGCAGTCTCAAAGCTGGGGAAATTCTTGGGCTAATCGGTTTGATTTCAGGTGTTGTTCTCGCAATCTGCGTTTTGCCAATTTCTTTAATGGCGGCGCTGTTACTCTTTCCCTATCTAGTTTGGACTCCCATAGGTACTTATACCACTGACGAGTTAAAAGAACTGAATCCTCAAGATGCTTGAATAAGAATTTAGAAGTCTGAATTCAGTAGTCAAAAGAAAATGTGGAATGAACGCTTATTCATCCTTATGCGTTCCGCAAGAAAGATTTAGCATTTAGTTTCACCATTTATTCAGCGTTCGATTGAGCGCTCATACCAAAATCCGCCAGTCAGACTCCAATTCAATTTTAAATTCTGAATTCTGAATTCTTACTCCTGAATTCTTTTTCTATACAAGCCGCCCATAACGGGCGGTGACAGGATTGGCTGGATTAGATTGATTATTCAGCCAAGCCCACATTTGATCGCCAACAGAAAAATGCCACCATTCTCTAGGATTGCGTTGAAAGCCGGCTTTTAACATTACATCTCGCAATAGCTGACGATGAGCATGATACTTTTGGGTTTGTGAGCGATCGCTATTGGCATAATAATCGGGATGCGATCGCTCTGACATTTCGTCAATTGGCGAACCCATATTTACTATTTGCCCTGTATCATCTACTAGCGTTACATCTACCGCCCCACCCGTACTGTGAGGAGGCGGAGTTTTTGCATCGAAACTTGGTGCAGCCCAAATTGCATAAACCGCTTCCCAAATCTCTTGGCGTTGGTTTAGTGATAACTCTACCTTAGTTAGTCCCCTATGCTGCACTGCTTGGGCGAAGCTGTAATCTACCATAAACTGCTGGACTGCGATCGGGCGATAGGCATCAAAAATTTGGATATGCCAGTTAGGATGCAGGAGATTAAGATAATTTTGGGCTTGGAGCAAATTTTCAATAACGCTTTGACGGAGATAATAAGGGGAGCGATCGCCATAAGGCGCACCTAATTTTTCATAAGGATGGGGAGATTCCACCGCAAACAATTCTAAAGGAATCGCTA
>CAXUOL010000183.1:7937-10236 GCA_964252435.1 uncultured Nostoc sp. | reverse complement strand
GGGTTAGGGTGGGGTAAAAAAATGTGTGATACATCAACGATGACTTTTCAAACACCCTCTCAAGTCTCAACGTCGAAATGTCGTCTATTTACTTAGAAATAACATGATGTTACCAACTATCATTATTACCAACGAAGATATTCTTTCTCAAGTCAAGCTATCTTGCAAAATTCCTGAGCTTGTTGAGGCGATTGTTGCCCGCAAGGTTCTAGAAAACGCCGCATTTGAGGCGAGTCTCAAAGTAGAGACAGAGGAACTTCAAAAGGCAGCAGACCAAATCCGGTTAATGAACAAACTCAATAGTGCTGATGATACCTGGGCGTGGTTGGAAAAATATAGTATTTCTGTAGATGATTATGAAGAAATTGTCTACAGTACCGTCATTTCTAATAAGTTAGCCGTTCATCTGTTTGCAGATAAAGTTGAACCCTATTTCTTGGAACACCAGCTAGATTATGCTGGTGTGGTCATGTATGAGGTTTTTCTGGATGATGAAGATTTGGCGATAGAACTCTTTTATGCAATTAAAGAAGGTGAGATAAGTTTTTATGATGTTGCTCACAAATACATCCAGAACACGGAATTACGTCGAAAAGGTGGATACCGAGGGATAGTGTATCGTCAGGATTTGAAGCCGGAAATCTCTGCTGCTGTCTTTGCTGCCAAGCCTCCTCAACTTCTCAAACCTATAGTGACATCTTCGGGAGTACACCTGATTTTGGTGGAAGAGATTATTCAACTGGAATTGGATAATGAGATATACCAAAAAATTGCTTCAAATCTGTTTTCTAAATGGCTAAAGGAACAAATCGCTAAAGTTGATGTTGTTAAGCAGTTAGACTCTGATTTTTTAAGCTCTGATTCCGAAGCCTAACCTTAAGCCCTACTCTGTTGGCAATTCTAATTCATAATTCTGGAGTCAGAATTATGAATTCTGCTGTAAGTAGAACGGATGAAATAATTCACCCTATGTCATTGCGAATGGAACGTAGTGAAATGAAGCAATCGCAGGGGTTATATCGATTTTACATACATAGCTAGGTTTATTTTCACCGACTTACTTATGTGTGTTGTTTCAGTTGAACATTAGACATCTCCGAAATAGTAATATTCTGGGTTAAAAGAACATCAAGAGCAGTTTTCTAACACAAGAAAATGTTTAAGCCCAAAACAGGTGTCTACTACAATACACATAATTAATATTTTGTCAAAGGATATTAATATAATATATTAGTAGACTGATTTTCTAGCTCCCTCTAAATCCCCCTTCAAAAGCAGAGTAATTTCATACAAGCAGAAAAAAACTAAAACTGGGTTTCAAGTCCTTTTTCCCACCAAGGGAGAGGTTTGGAAAAGGGTAAAAAGCCATTCCACAAAACGATAAATCAAGACTTATGTATTTTTCTTTTTTCGTATAAAAATACATTCATACATTCCCTTTCAAAAGGGGGACTTTGATTCCGGTTCTCCCCCTTTTAAGGCTTTGCTGAGGGAATTAATAAGTGCCTAAAATCACTGCCAACCACTTTTCAAACAATTTCTCGGAGATGTAGTCTGTTAGAGACGACATTAAAAGACAAAACTCCTACACTAATGTCTGTAAAACTAGTTATAAAATGATTGAATTTTTCAATGTAGGGTAATTCAATATAATAAATTATTCCAAAAAAAACAAGAGACATTACATATTTAGTAATTATAATTATTATAAGGTAGAGAAAAGGGGTTGCCGACGGCAACCCCTTTTCTCCCAATACGCTTTGGTTAAGATCCCCTTGGCTATGACAACCTCCTTTTAAAGGGGTAAAAGATGGTTATAAGACTCTTTTTTAAGGAGGGTTGGGGAAATCTTCAAAAGATTAAAACATTAACCGAACCGTATTGCCTTTTCTTGTATACAGTCTTATTGAAAAAGCCTTGTGTAACAAAACTTTTGAAAGAAAGTTGGACTAATTATGTAACCAAGCCATACCGAACTATAAAAAGGGGATGAGGTGTAGTAAAGCTCTATCCTGATCCCAATATAATTTACAACCAAAGCAATATTTTAATTTAGAGACATAAAAGCTTTAGTTCTGTCTCTAATAGCAACTTAAAAAAGCTTGATTTTCAAGGATTATTCAATAACAATAAAATCAAGGAATTAAACAAAACAAAGTTTAATTCTCTAACGAAAGTAGCTCAACTTATTTTTTGAAGGAGAAACATCATGGCTTCCATTAAAATTTCTGAATTACGTCCTGCTGGTTCTGAACTGTTCCAAGATTCCGAAAGTTTCCTCAATGAGTTAAATGAAAAA
>CAXUOL010000183.1:0-7837 GCA_964252435.1 uncultured Nostoc sp. | reverse complement strand
TACGGTAAGTGTTGGTGTATCGATTGTTACACAATCTGTTGTTTCTCAAAACACATTCAATTTCTAAGAATAGATACCGATTTTTTCCAGATCGCAATTACTGTCATTAAACAATTCACCTTACTTTTTAGGAGAGCAAAATGGCTACTATCAAAATCTCTGAACTCCGTCCTGTTGGTTCTGAACTGTTCCAAGATTCCGAAAGTTTCCTCAATGAGTTAAATGAAAAAGAAATCTTAACTGCTGTAGGCGGCGGCTCAGTAGTTTCAGTTATCAGCCAAGCTACGGTAAGTGTTGGTGTATCGATTGTTACACAATCTGTTGTTTCTCAAAACACACTCAATGGCTAGTGATTAATGATGTCTCTTTCGTAATGCGACAACATTAATATTTGTAATCGACTTAATCAGAGTTATTCATGCTCTGATTAAGTCTACTTTTAGCTAAATTTTTGAAAAGGATTTGCAAGTGCCTAGTATCAAAATTTCTGAACTACGTCCTGTTGGCTCTGAACTTTTTCTAGATTCAGAAAGCTATCTAAATGAGCTAAATGAGCAAGAAATGCAAACTATAGAGGGCCAAGGTAAGTATAAAATTGTCCTGACAAGTGTTATCAATGTCAATAGTCAGGCTAGTGTATCCCAAGGTATTTCTTTGGCAACCTATTCAGGGGTGACATATTAGTTTATCTCAAGATACGGCAATATTCTCTATGAGAGTAGACAGTTAATTTCTTAAAAATAACTTTTTGGGTTATGTTTAAGAAATTAACTGTCTCAGCTTGACTTGCTAACTGAATTAATTTTAATATGAAACTCAACCAACTGAAGATTTTTTCAAATTAGGCTTATGACATTTGTATTAAGTTCTCAAAATGTTTTTGATTACCTTATTGAGCGAAGTTTCTGTACGCCCGAAGCAAAGGCTACTAGTAAAATTGAACAGAAGTATGCCAAGAACTTTAATTTGTTAGTGAATTTAACAGATAGTTGTAAACTATTAGTCAAGCAAGAACCTCTCAATCAAGAAGGAAAACCAGCGTGTGAATTCTTACGAGAATGGCAAATTCAGGAATTATTGCAGAAATTCACAGAATTAAGTCAATTCCGTAACTGGATATCAGAAGGCGTTCATTTTAATCCAGATGATTCCATTATTATTTTTAATTATCTGGATAATTATCAGGACTTGATGGCTTTTTATGGTAAAAAAAACATTTTTCCTACAGAGATTGCCTCTGCTATTGGTATAATTCTAGCTAGCATCCATAGACTAACTTTGAATCGTCAAGCTTATCAAGATTTTTTGTCTTCATCCTTGGAAAATCAAGCTAGCGATCCGGTTAACCATTTAGTTAGAAAGCTGGGACGAATTAGCCCAGAAATTTTTGGTTCTGTTCCTGCTGATGGTCTGAAATTCTTTGCTCTGTATCAACGATATGACAGTTTAGGTCAAGCCATAGCGGAACTGGGAAATTCTTTAAAACCTAGTTGTCTAACACACAATGATCTGAAATTAAATAATATCCTGTTAGCTGATGACTGGGAACAAGGTATTGTCAACAACACGATAAGATTAATTGATTGGGAAAGATGTAGTTGGGGAGATCCAGCTTTTGATTTAGGTACGCTCATCGGTAGCTATCTCCATATCTGGTTGAGTAGCATGATTACCAGCAAAACCATGAGTATCGATGAATCCTTGCGGATGGCGACAACACCCTTAGAAGCAATACAACCTTCTATTGCTGCTTTAGCGATCGCATATTTAAATCACTTTCCAGAAATCTTAGAGCATCGTCCTGACTTTTTACAGCGAGTCGTACAATTTGCTGGTTGGAATTTGATTGTTGCTATTCAATCAACCCTGCAATACCAAAAATCTTTTGGTAATACAGGTATCTGTATGCTGCAAGTGGCTAAGTCTTTATTGTGCCGTCCAGAAGCATCGATTCCGACAGTTTTTGGAATGCAAGCATCAGAACTTGTATCCACAAGCTTATCTACTGTTTAACTTAAACCAAAACAAGCATCTCACTCATCCTGTAAAGAGCACGTCCCGTTGGTGTAGCATCTTGTAGAGAAAGCATCAAAGTCCTACCCCTGAGCAATATTTGATTTCAAGACGCTCGCGGACTCGCTACCGCTACGCTATCAGATCAGTGATGGGCTAGGTGAAGAATCACCAATTTATGTATTTTTTCTGGTAAAATACTTGTGGTTTCCTTCACACACACTGGTGTCTGATAAGCCTCTGTCCAGTTGTATAATAATGACTACTGGCAAGCGACTCCGTTGCACAGCACAAAAGTAAGTCAGCACATTTTGATTAATACAAGTTACCAATTGGTTTGAGAGGTAGCGCAAATAAGCCAGCATCTCATCTAGGGCAGTAAAACTTGTAGGGTACAAGGTAAGAAATTCATAGTCTGCGGTAGGTCATTTCGTGGATTTTAAACAAAGCTCAACGCCTCCGTTCACATAGCGTCTTCGTAGGAGAAGCTGTCTTCTGGATTAGTTGAGAAGCCTAGACTGTACAGCTTGTTGTCAGTGTCGGAGTATGTCACAAAATGGCATTTTTCTTCCCATCTCCCCTTAGTTAAAGGCAAGCACCTATGCAACTACTAGATCCGTTGCCCATACAACTAGCAGCTATTGCACAATCATTGCAGCATTCATTGCAAGATATAGTTAATAAAATTCACATAGAATCGAAATTTTGTATTAGCCATCCCGACTACAAACCTGTAGAAGTACCAACTGAGACACTCCCACGCTTTCAGCAATTACCCTCAGATGTCCAAAATAAGTATTTAAGCGCCCAGCTATCTAATTTTCTCTACGGTATTTATTACAACGGTTCCCTGAAACGTGCTTTAGCACTTGATGGGGAGACAACAAATTTAGCAGTCAACCAAAATTTAGAAAATAACACCTTTCTAGGCGTGGATGTGGTGTTTTACAATCGCCTCCATGAAAGCAACAAGGGTGAAGGCTACTTTAGTCCTGATTGGCTGGTGGTGAAAGAAGAATCAGATGGCGCTTTAGCAGTACACAAAGGTGGTTTAACTCTGCATATTGAGCGTAGTAAACATTTACAACCGCAAGACGAAGCTGTGACTGTGGGAAACCCAGTTGCTATCAAACTGCCCAAGAATTTGGTGCAAAACGGTTTTTACATGGCAGTTAGTAATTCAGGCTCTTACAGTGGTGAAAATATAGTACGAGTCTATTTCAACTTAACTACTGATGGTGCAGTTGCAGTCATGGAAAGCTTGACTACCCAACTTAATGCCATCGCCCTGCCTTTCAACTTTAAAGCGTTATACAACCCTTCAGATTATGGGCGTTACGACTCAGCGGTGCTTTACTTTGACAAAAACAACTATGAAACTGTCCACCCAGTACTAGAAAAGGTGTATGCAGAACACAAATCCCATTTTTGCCCAGAAGTGCCTTTATTTACTAAACTTATCGCACCAGGGTTAGCGATCGCTGAAGAACCAGACCAGAAATTTGGCGAAAAAGAAAGTTTTGGGATGAATCGCTGTCAAATTGTAACCAATGGTTTGATAGAAGCTTGGCAGCAAGAAGATAATTCGCCAGAAGGTCGGATGGCATCAATTTTGGCACAATTCACCGCGCTGGAAATTGACCTGCAACGTCCTTACCTCAATGCCAAATCTGAAGATATTTATCCAGCTTTAAAGTCATGAAAATTACTAATCTTGCTCCTGATATTCAGACTCCTGATTTTCAGCCACAGTTAACAGCCGCCGAGGAACTTGCCATTGCTAATAGTAGATTTGCTCAATCAGATCTACCTTTTTACCGCAAACTTGGGCGGACTGACTTAACTGTTAGTTGTTTAGGGCTAGGAGGTGGAGGCCACATCTCCAGTGAAGATAACCTTTACGCCTTCGACCAAGGCATCAACTTTTTTTTCTACTCCAGCGATTTACATCAATATCTTTATAGTTCCATGCGTCCCGCGCTCCGCCAATTATGTGGACGCGGTTCCTCAATGCGTGAGAAGGTAGTTCTGGCCACTGTCAGTTACATGATTAGAACTCCAGATACAGTATTCACCTATTTATACGATCAATTTATCGACCTTGGTATTGACTACATTGATGTGTTTTTCTGGGGCTGGATTGATGAGCATAATCATCCTGCTTTTGAGAAGTGTATCAGTGCCTCTGACGATATCCGTGGCCCAAATACAGTGTGTCAGCGCCAGATAGAAAGAATGTTTGGTGTCTCAGAAAAGCTGAAAAAAATGGGTGCAGTACGCTATATTGGTGCTTCTTTTCACGACCACGATTTAGCAAAACAGTGGTTAAATAGCCCTTTATTGGATGTTGTGATGGTGAGGCACAACGTGGCACATCGTACAGCCCAAAGAAAAGTTTTCCCCCATTTGGATGCCAGCGATCCCCATCGACCAGGGATTGTCACCTTTAAGTCAGCGGGTATGCTTGGTCCCCTCTGGAAACCCCCATCTGGTCTACCGACTGGATGTTGGCAACCTTCAGTCCCAGATTTATATCGCTATTCGTTAAGCCAAAATTCTGTGGATGTTGCCTTAGCAGGTTGGCAAACTCGTGAACATGTAGATGCAGCGATTCAGGCTGTGCAGCAGGGCAAACTTACCCCTGAAGAAATCGACTACCTCAACCTTTACGGTGACTTGCATCGCAACCGCATCAAACCTCACGAAATTCCTACCGAACGTTTGCTTGTTGGCAGATAGAAATCACAAATATTACTTAAATATCATCAAGCCATGACAGAACAATTAGAACAAACTTTACCGCTCAAGGTTTTAACCAACGAACCCGTAAAAGCCCATCCAGCAACCGATGCAGAAATTTTGACATATCTGCGTCATTCTGCTAGGTTTGCAGAAATTGCGATCGCTGCTGAACGTGAGGCATTAGTTTTAGCTAACTGCAACCAGTTAGGAATTGAAATATCTGATGATGAATGGCAAGCTGGTGGCGATGCTTTTCGCTTGGAACACAAGTTATGGGGAAATGCAGAAACTAGTGCATGGCTGGAGGAGCAGCGCATTAGTGTAGACGAGTGGTCACAAGGAATTAAAGTAGCACTGTTGGAGAAGAAGCTTAAAGAACATCTGTTCGGTGCAACAGTGGATGGCGCTTATGTTTCTAACCGCGACAACTACAGACGGGTAGCGCTATCGCAAATTTTGGTTACTGACCTGGCAACTGCTTGGAAAATCGTGCAAATTCTACGCGAAGGACAAGCTTCTTTTTGTGCTTTGGCTTTGGAACATTCTAAAGGTAAGCAGTCCCAAGAAAATGGCGGCTTTGTAGGAATTCGCTATTTAGTAGAACTGATACCGGAAATTGTCAAACCTCTTACCGAAGCTAAGGAAGGTGAAATTATTGGTCCTGTGCAAACAAAAGTGGGGTATCACGTTATGAGAGTGGAAAAGTGGTTCCCTATAGAATTGAATCAAGCAGTGAGAGAACAAATTATGGATTCGTTGTTTCAAGTGTGGTTGCAAAATTTGAAAAATTCCAACCATCAGGCTTAATAGGCTTGTGGGGCGAAAAAAAGGGCTAGGATGCAGAAAGGAATGGCATCCTTAAAATTTCCTCCAATGCTGCTGAGGCTGCTGTTCTTTTTCACTTAAATCCTTGACTTCACCTTCATCATCGGTAGACGCCAACAATTGAACGGTATATTCTTAATACTCTTCTAGAGTGAAATTGTAGCCAGCAGCTTTAACTATCTGGCTACATTCTTCTTTGCTATTAACGCCTTAAGTTTAATTAAGAAACAATTCATAATTTATTAGCTTTTCGTAAAAGCTTTGATATGTTCTAGAAACATAATTTTCTGCTCCTGAGATTACTTAATGAAATCTTTGTTAGAAGTTCTTTCACCTGAGAAACCTAATCTGTAATTGTGATTAACTAACAGATATTTTTGACACTTGAATTTCTACCTCAGATGGATTGTAGTTATCTGTAATAACTTGCGGACAACGCATACAAGCTGCCTTGCCTTCTTGCTGCCACCAGCGACAATCTCGGCGTATGGAACAGGGGGGTAGTGCTTCTGCTACTGGTAGTAACTTTTCTACAATTCGCATTGCTAGACGGCAATCTTGCCCATCAAAATGCTGACAACCTTTAGTAGCACAAGTTGCCGCCGTCCGAAAAATTTCAGCAGGTGTAATTGGACTAGCTTTTGCTATCAGTTCATCAGTGATAGGCAAGGGTTTTTTAAGATAAGCTACACGCGGTTCTGCAACTGTTCCACTGATGATTCCGAAAACTACACTATCCTCAGATTCTGGTCTAGCACTGGGGCAAAGTGTAGTTTTATTTACAACAATGTCTTCCATCAATTGAGCCTCCAGTGGAGAGGATATTTATGAATACAACGTTAGGGGATTGGGATTTGCTACGATTCCTATAATAATATGAGGAAGCTTATAACTTATGATATCCACTGATAATACTCCACCTGCAACGGTTTTTGCTTCTTCCTCAGACATAGATAACAAAGCTTCTTCTGAATCCAAAACTTTGTTCCGACGTGTCACAGCATTTTTCACAGCATCATCAATCAAATCGTCAATTTCAATTTGACTGTTATACTTTCTTTCTTTCGCTTCCATCTTAATTTTCCTCTATTTTTTTAAAAATTAACTATTTTTAGGCAATTATATTCATCAATATAATTGTCTAATTTAATATGAGTATATTTTAGAAAAAAACAAACTACTTATTCTATGCTTTAAAACTTTAAATTAGACATAAATACAATTTTTATGTCACCAAAAAACGATAACTTTTGAACTATCCTTATTTTTATCTAGGGGCATATATTAGGACTACAATTTGATTTTTGCAACCATACTGAAACTGAAAAGCTCGTTTGATCAGGGTTTTATGTAAAATCTTGTTCAGGAATCAGACAGGAGTCCTATATCATTTACTCAAACTGTAAACTCTTGCATCCCAATTTGAATTTGATATCTCAGGCAGTTTCAGCCATTAACTCAAACATTTATGTCCCGAAAGTATTGCCAACTGACACAGGATATCTAATGTCCAGTTGACTCCATATCAACTTAAAAAAAGATAGAAACTCTAGAATGCCAAGGTAAAAGGCCATATTTGCCATAGCGCTAGACGATCGCCTGATCACTATCACTACCCCTTATTTACAACTTCTTGCCTGACAAACAAAGCTCGATAGACAGGCTCACCCTTTTTTTGGGTGCCTATTTCCCTTTCTGTGGGGATTGGTAGCGGATTTTCGGCTAGCCATTCTTCTGTACCAACTTTCTGAAAAGCTGAATTAGCAGCAAAGCGATCGCGCATTTCTACAGCAACAAATTCCATATCTGATTGCAGAAATACCAACCCTCCAACCGCAAGATAATTAGCTAAGTCTGCCACTAGTTCTGGTTGGACTACACGACGTTTAGCGTGGCGGGTTTTAAACCAAGGATCGGGAAATTGAATAGTAACACATTGTAAACTTCCTGGAGGGAGGGAAGAAAAAAGTGAGTGCAGCGAGTTATTTACATTGCAAAATAAATAATGCAGGTTTGTTAAACCTAACTCAGAACGTAACTTATTCGCCTCCACCACCAGCGGTTCCCGAATTTCCAAGCCGAGAAAATTCCAGTTAGGTTCTATCTTGGACATATTCAACAAAAACAGCCCCTTCGCACAGCCAATATCTAAATGTAGTGGTTGATTTGGCTTTGCATAAATTTTTTCCCAGTCTTGGGGACTTGCTGGTGTTTGATACTTTTTACCAAGTGGATTAACATGCTGGCGGACTCGGAC
>CAXUOL010000182.1:0-10264 GCA_964252435.1 uncultured Nostoc sp. | reverse complement strand
TCCAAATTTTATGAGTCAGGTGAAAACCTCGCCCCTTGTGGGCGACAATCATCATCCCTTTCCCCTTTCCCCTTTAACCTTTTCCCTTCTATTTTGAAGCTAGGCTAATTAGCATTTTTTCAAAGATTTTCAAGACAGGCTCCTCTCCATTGTCTCTAGTAAAAATACTATAATTTGGATGAGAATTGACTTCAATCAACCAATATTGATTATCTCGATCTAAGACTATATCTAAACCACCATAATCAAGGTCTAATTCTTCAAAAATTGGTTTAGCAAAATTAGCAATCTCTAACAATATTTGTGGATCGTTGATATACTTTGCTTTTGCACCATTCCAGTGCAAAGGGCTAAGGTTCCCTGCAAACTCTGCATTACTTATATCTTTTTCATAGAGCAGAACTAACTCTTTATTTAAGAAAACCGCTCTATATTCAGATTTAATGTGAATAAATTCTTGAGCGATCGCAACGTAGTCATATTTATGATTAATATTAAAAATCTCTTTTAAAGCAGTTTCAATTTCATCTGTATTCTGGCATAGAAAAACGTTATGTCCACCAGAACCAGAATTTCTTTTTACAATCACTGGTGTTTTAAATTTTCCTTTAATATCTAATAGGATATCTTGAATAGTTGGGAATTTTAAGTAAATCTTATATTGAATGTCACAAAAAGGAGAAAGAAAACCTACTGTCCGAGGAAGTTTAACGTTTTTATTTAAAACATGGTAAGTGTATTCTTTGTCCTTTATAAGCTGTGCTACTGCTTGATTAATTAACGGAGTGCTGTAGTTACAAAAATAATGGTGTTTATTATTGAGTTTAATTTTTATTAAGTTTTCAGCAGGTTTAAGAATTTCATAGCTGATGTTTAAGTTTTCACAAGCTTTGAGCAATAGCGAAACATTGTCTAACATAAATACTTAAAGTTAAACGTCTAAATTACGAATTACGAATTATTTTAACTTGCTGTTTGTCGTTTAAAAATTACTATCTCAGTCCCAACAACTGGGTTTCGAGCTATTAGCCTATTTTGGGAATCGATAATTTCTAAATGAGTAAAATCAAGTTCTTGAGAGCGTTGTAATATCTTTGCAGCTAGTTTGTCTTGCTCAGATTCTTTGAGAGTGTACCAATCATCACTAATTTTGACAGTCAAGTTACTTGTACGGAAGTTGGCTTGAATTGACTTTATCAGACCAGAGGCAATGCGATCGCTAATTTCAACTACCTGATTTTCAATAGCCGCAATCAAGGCTTGTTCAGGTGTCAATTCTATGATTGGTGTCGGCGTTGGTGTTGGGATTGGCGTTGGCGTAGGAATTGGTTCTGGTTCTGGTTCCGGCGTTGGTGGCGTAATTTGTACTTCTGGCGGCGGTGTAATTTCCTCTGGTGGCTGTGGCGGTCGTGGTTCTGGTGCGACTGATTCCGATGGAGTAGTTATCGTTGGTGTTGGTATGGGAACTTCTTCAACCGGGGGAACAGTTGCTACTTCCGTAGGTTTACCAGTAAATACAGTCGTAGTCGTCCAAACGAGAATTACAGCAATTCCAGTCACAATTCCCGTCAAAGCTGTATCTGATAACTTTGTTGACAAATTTGATGGTAAAAACAAGCGGATTGTTCTTAACAATCCACCCCACCACAACTGAAGCTGCTGAAAAAAACCAGGTTTTTCCTCAGTACCAGGTGGGGGTACTGTCTCCAGTTTCTCCACCGTTACTTCTAAAACCCCAATTGTACCTTGGAGAAGTTGGATAATTTTAGCCTTCCAAAATGGCTGAACTCTCTGGTAAGGTTTTTGGGGAGGTTGAGTTATCTGCTCATCCGTCGGTTTTGACTGATTGTCTTGTGACATGGAACTTTCACCAAAAGCAGCGAATCAAAGACAAACAACGTACATTATTACTGGTGCTGCCTTCTTTTGCCTTAATGTATCACTTCATTGCTCATTGTTTCCGCTAAACTGACTATTTATTAAATTTGGTGACTTATGAAACTCAAACGCCGTCAATTTGTATTTTTAAGTAGCGTCAGCGCTATTAGTACAGGATTTTTCAGCTGGATGTTTGCTCATCAAAATCATCAAAGTGCTGAAATTAGTGATTCAACAACAGCTATAGCCGCCAACCCAGTCAAAAAAGACTTGTTATTACGTTTTGTGTCCGTAGCAGATACGGGAACTGGGGCTAAAGGACAGTATGCTGTAGCTGGAGCGATGAATGTATATCATCAGAAAAATCCTTATGATTTAGTCGTTTTAGCTGGAGATAATATTTACAATAACGGCGAAATAGAAAAAATTAATGCAGTTTTTGAGCGTCCCTATCAAAGTTTGTTGAAGCAAGGTGTGAAATTTCAGGCTTGTTTAGGTAATCACGATATTCGTACCGCCAATGGCGATCCACAAGTCAAGTATGCTGGCTTTAATATGAAGGGACGTTACTATACATTTCGTCGGGGAATTGTACAATTTTTTGCTTTAGATACTAACAGTAATGCTGATTGGAAAAACCAGCTAACTTGGTTAGAAAAAGAATTAAGTCTTAGTAATGCTCCTTGGAAAGTAGTGTTTGGTCATCATCCGATTTATTCATCGGGTCAGTATGGGAATAATCCAGATTTTATTAAAACTTTCACTCCTCTATTTCAAAAATACGGCGTTCAACTTTACATCAATGGCCACGAACATAATTATGAACGCACTCGTGCTATTGATGGTACAACTTACTTAATTTGTGGTGCAGGTGCTGGTAATCGTCCTGTAGGGCGTTCGGAGTGGACAGGATATTCTACCAGTGACTTAAGTTTTGCCTCTTATGAAGTGTATAAAGATAGAATAGAAATAAGTGCGATCGCTACTAATAATCGCGTTTTTGATAAAGGGATTATTCAATTAAAATCAGTTTAGTTGTATGACTCAGCAAGAACTTCCTTCTGCACTCAACAATATTGTAGAATCATCTCAAACACCAGAGGCTCTATTTTCTGCACTGTTACTAGCTGTAGGCGATTTTTTACAGTCTGATAGATGTTTTCTATACTTGCATAATCCACAAAATGACCTTGGTAGAGTTGCCTTTTGTTGGATTCGCACTCCAGATGTACCTACTGTTTATAATGAAGAATGGGCAGCACAACCCCCAACTTTAGTAGATGAAGATCCAATGTTTGCGGCTGCGCTACGTGCTGAACCTTCAATCTTTATAGAAGATGTAGAAACAGCTGATTCTCAGGTTTTAAATCGGGAATTTGAACAGAAGTATTTTGGACATCGCGCCCTTATTCATGCCCATATCCGCCAGGATGGACAACTCTGGGGAATTTTACAACCATGCATTTTTGGTCATCCTAGAATTTGGACTGAATATGAACGAGGGGTAATTAATAATCTTGTCGAGAAAATTACACCTATTGCGGTTGATTATGTCAAGTCTGCTTTTGATTAGTTGTTTTTTCTCATCCATTTCTTGACTGTATTAAATTACGTTCAGTGTTTTTATATTTTACAACTCACATTCGCTAACGGTATATACATACCTCCAATACCTAGTTTAAGAAAAGACGGGGAGAATGATAACACTCCCCTCGTCTCTATCGTTCGTCACCCCTGTCTATAACTTTTCAACAATCTGGTCTCTAAGACTATTGGCAAATCCCAGCACTTCGTTTTTCGCTGGTTGCTTGACCCCGTTTTTATCAAGAGCTAGCGCTATATCATTAACAAAAGCATAAAATTCACCATTAGTGAGACCTCCACCAATTCCACAGTAAATATCTGAGAAAATCTTTGATTTTCTCAGATATTTAATAGCCTTTTTAATAGCAATGCCTGAAATATAGAACACGCATTTTTAGGAAATATTGCGCCCAAACAGAAATTACTTTAAAAGCACTTACTTTTAAAATAATTTCTGTTTGATTGATCAAGCAAGAAATATATTACCATTGATATCGCAAATATTTAATAATTAGAATAAAACAACCTACCTTTCCTACTTTTCCCACTTTTTAAAATACATATAATTTATTGAAAGGTTGGCTTAGAAAATCAGTTAATCTTCAAAAAAAAAGTTAATACCCAAATTTTTATGAGTAAATATGCTTAAAATTATACTAAATAACATTAGTCCAATTATCACCACAAAACTTTATGATTCTTGAGGCAGTTATTCTTAATGTCAAATCTGGTCTAGAATTCGATTTTGAAGCTACTTTCAAAAAAGCTTCTAAAATTATTTCCTCAATGGACGAATATTTATCCCATGAATTGCATAAATGTATAGAAGTTCAAGGTAAATACTTATTACTTGTCAAATGGGAAACTTTAGAATCTCATACTGTTGGATTTAGAAATTCTGCTGAGTATCAAGAGTGGAAAAAACTTTTACATCATTTTTATGAGCCATTTCCTACTGTTGAACACTTTGAAGAAATTGAAATATGAAAAACAAGAACCCCGACTTCTCTAATAAGCCGGGGTTCTGCGATTGTATCACTCTACTCGTTGTAACTGCGCTACTCTTGGGTCAACAATTTTTTGTCCCAAGCTGGAAAATTTAATTGCTACAGACATCTTATTATCCGTTCCGAAAACATGGGTGATTTCACCAAGACCAAAAGTTTTGTGTAATACTCGATCGCCTACTTGCCAATTCTGCTTCGTGTCTTGCTTTCCATTCGGAGTAGAGGCACTTTTGGTATAACTTTGACGACTCGCGCGTTTGGTAGATAATAATTCTTCTGGTAATTCGTCGAGAAATTGCGATCGCACAGCAGGTTCACGAGAACCATACAAACGGCGTTCTCGCGCGTGTGATAAATACAACCTTTCTTGAGCGCGAGTAATCCCCACATAACACAAGCGGCGTTCCTCTTCCAAAGATGCAGGGTCACTTAGGGAACGAAAGCCGGGAAATAGCCCCTGTTCTAATCCCACCAAAAACACCACAGGAAATTCCAAACCTTTGGAAGCGTGCAAAGTCATCAAAGAAACGGCTGTTTGCCCTTCTTTTAAGTTATCCAAATCGGAACTGAGGGCGGCGCTACTTAAAAAATCTCGCAGAGAAATCTCTTCATTTTCTTCTTGAAATTGCAGTGCAGCGTTATAAAGTTCCTGGACGTTTTGTACCCGATCTGTGGCTTCATCTGTGCCTTGATTCATCAAGTCTTGAACGTAACCAGAGTCTTCTAATATTCCTTGCAAAACCTCAGTCACGGGAAGTGTAGCGACTTGTCCTTGCCAACGGCTAATCATTGCGGCAAAGTTATTTACAGCTTTTGTCGCCCGTCCAGCTAATGTATTAACTGATGTTTCGTCGCTGAGTATTTCCCACAAAGTTGTCCCTAATTGCTGAGATGCGTTTATCAAAGCGTCAATAGTGGTTTTGCCAATTCCCCGCCGGGGAGTATTAATAACTCGTAATAAACTGACTGTATCAGCTGGGTTATTTATCGCTCTTAAATAAGCGACGACATCTTTAATTTCTTTGCGATCGTAAAATCTCATTCCCCCCACAACTGTGTAAGGAATTTGATATTTCACCAACAATTCTTCAAAGGGACGAGATTGGGCATTCGTCCGATAAAGTATGGCAAAACTACCCCAGTCCAACTCTGGATTTTGGTTTTTTAAAGTGCTAATTTGATTAATCACAAATGCCGCTTCTGCAAGTTCTTCATCGGCTTTGTGACAAGTAATCTGTTCACCCGATCCCCGCGTCGCTTTCAGGACTTTATCAATCCGTTGGGTGTTATTTTCAATTAGTTCATTAGCCGCTTGCAGAATGTTTTCACAAGAACGATAGTTTTCTTCCAGCTTAACCATCGTCCGGGTATCATCATCTACCAAACCATCGCCAAAGTCTTCCTGAAATCCTAGCAAGATGGTGAAATCTGCCATCCGAAAGCTGTAAATTGATTGGTCTGCATCACCGACAACAAAAACTGAGCGATTTTCCCATTCCCATTCGCTCTTTTTGGTTTCGCCATTAGTCACTAATAAATTAATCAGTTGATACTGAGTGCGGTTAGTATCCTGATATTCATCTACGAGTATATGGCGAAACTTGCGATGCCAGTAACCCAATACCTGCTCGTTTTGTTGAAATAATCTAGTAGGTACAAGAATAAGATCGTCAAAGTCGAGAGCGTTGTTTTGTGCTAATTTATCTTGATATAAATTGTAAACTTGGGCAATCACCCGTCCGCGATAATTTGGTTGATCTCGCTCAAATTCTTGGGGTGATAAACCTTGGTTTTTAGCATTACTAATAGCGTAACGGACAGAGCGGGCGTCAAACTTCTTATCGTCTAAATTTAGCTCTTTATTAACGATTTCTTTGATCAGACTTATTACATCTGATTCATCAAAAATAGAGAAATTACGATTCCACTTGCGTCCTTTTTCGTCTACGTATTTTTCAATATCAAAGCGGAGAATGCGAGAAAATAGACTGTGGAAAGTGCCACACCATAAGTCTTTTATAGTATCTTTGTAAACTTGCGATCGCAGTAGCGTTTGTTGATATTCTGTCAACAAATCCAATCGCTGACCGTGTTGTTTCATTGCCAATTGTTCCGCAAACAGCCGTTGAATCCGGTCTTTCATCTCCCGCGCGGCTTTGTTGGTAAAAGTAACCGCCAGGATATTTTCTGGATCGACATGGTGTTTCAGAATTAGATTCGCAATGCGATAAGTCAGCGCTCGTGTTTTACCGGAACCTGCGCCAGCAACAACTAGCAACGGCCCGCAGTAATGTTCGACAGCTTGACGTTGGCTGGGGTTAAGGTGACTGAGAAAGTCGATGGTTGTTGTCATAGATGTGAAAAAGCGATGTCTAAGGGCGGGCTACGCCGATGCCTGGCGTCACATCAATAGAGAGTTGCTATTGCCCAGGTTACAACATCCTAACGAAACTTGGTTAACAAAGATTGTGTGGCAATATTCTCAACCAGAATGGTACTCTATGATGATTTATGTAGAAGCAAGAAAAAGCTATGCTGTCAGTCAAAGGCACATTCCAAAACGGTGTGGTTCATCCTAACGAACCAATTGAAGGGCATGAGGGACAGTCAGTTATAATTGTGTTTGTCGAAGAAAACCGCACACTTGGGCCAGCAACGCCAGAAGACTCGGATTGGGATAAACTGAGGCAGTTGATTAAAAACTGTGCAGTTGATACAGATATTGGCGATTTGGCACACCAGCATGACCATTATCTCTATGGAATGCCAAAGCGAGAATCATAACCTTGACGAAAGTGTTTGTTGACACAGTTGCTTGGATTGCCCTTCTTAATGTTAGGGATAATCTTCATCACCAGGCAAATGAGGTAATGGATAGACTTCTGCGCTTAGAAACACCTTTGGTAACAACAGAGTTTGTACTATTAGAGGTTGCAGATGCTCTGTGTACAATTTACAACACCAGTCAGCCGTATTCAGACAGTTGCCTTCATCAACAGTTTGCGACTTTTAAAAAGTGTGCAAATCATCCCTTTCGGCCAAAAATTGCTGGATGAAGGTTGGATGTTATACAGCCAGCGTCCTGATAAAGATTGGGGGCTAACTGACTGTATTAGCTTTGCGGTGATGACACAAGAGGGGATTACTCAAGCCTTTACATCTGACCGTCATTTTCAGCAAGCGGGGTTTACCAAACTGTTGTAAATCAAAAAATACTGGGATTTAGACAAGGTTTGTGTCGTTGCAATTCATGAATTGCAACGACAATACTGTTAACTTTTCTACGTAGAAAAGTTAGCCGCTAGTTATTCCGGCGCGTTCTGTCGTAAAATCAGCGACGGGGAATCAAACATCATAAAAATACTGGGCAAGCTCTCACTTGTTCTGTTGTTAACAGAGCTTTACAGCTATTTTCAGTTAATTTAACTACGGATTTTCGTAGGGATACCGCAATGTTCCCTAGCCTGTGGTTTATTGAAGTGAAAAACGCTGTAATACCTAACCGAGACTATTGTCACCATTCGGACTATTCACTCCTTGAGTACCCAATTGACATCTGGTAGCAATACACGATACATCATGATTCAACCGTTAAATTTTTAAAGATGAAAAATTTCTTTAATTTCAGGTTTAACCAATACAAGGAGGAGTGGATATGGATGTTAGCTTAATTGTATCCAACATTTTAAATCCGCCAATCCTGTTTTTCTTTTTAGGCATGACTGCTGTTTTTGTCAAGTCTGATTTAGAAATTCCCGCACCAATGCCCAAACTCTTTTCGCTGTACCTGCTGTTTGCCATTGGTTTTAAGGGAGGGGTAGAACTAATCAAAAGTGGCATCACTCAAGAAGTAGTTCTAACACTCGTGGCAGCAATGATGATGGCTTGCCTTGTTCCAATTTACACCTTTTTTATTTTAAGGTTGAAACTGGATACTTACGATGCTGCTGCGATCGCAGCAACCTACGGCTCTATCAGTGCCGTCACCTTCATCACGGCTAGCGCTTTTTTAACTGAGCTTGGTATTAATTTTGATGGTTACATGGTGGCAGCCCTTGCTCTGATGGAATCCCCAGCGATTATAGTTGGTCTAATTTTGGTAAATATATTCACCGCCGATGGAAAGCGGGACTTTTCGTGGCCGGAAGTTTTGCAAGAAGCATTTCTTAATAGTTCAGTTTTTCTCCTAGTCGGTAGTCTCTTAATCGGTGTCTTGACAGGAGAACGCGGTTGGCACGTATTAGAACCCTTTACTCAAGGGTTGTTTTATGGCGTTCTCACCTTCTTTTTACTGGACATGGGACTAGTCGCTGCGAGAAGAATTAAAGACTTGCAAAAAACCGGAGTTTTCCTAATTTTATTTGCCATACTAATTCCAATACTCAATGCAGGCATTGGGTTGGTGATTGCCAAATTGATCGGTATGCCTCGCGGAGATTCGCTGTTATTCGCTGTATTGTGTGCCAGTGCTTCTTACATCGCTGTCCCAGCGGCGATGCGGATGACTGTACCAGAAGCAAATCCCAGCCTCTATGTTTCTACCGCTCTAGCTGTAACATTTCCGTTCAATATTATTGTGGGAATTCCGTTATATCTCTACGGAATTAACCTATTTTGGAGGTAAGAATATGCACGTAGTTAAAAAGATAGAAATTATCGCCAACTCCTTTGAGCTTGCCAAAATTTTAGATAAATTAGACAAGTCGGGTGTACATAACCATGCCATAATCCGAAATGTTGCTGGTAAAGGATTACGAGGAACAACAGAAGATTTAGACATGACCATGCTTGATAATGTTTACATCCTCGCGTTTTGTATGCCAGAACAACTCAAGCCTGTTGTCGAAAATATCAAACCACTCCTGAATAAGTTCGGAGGTACTTGCTACGTTTCCGATGTGATGGAGATTCGCTCTGTCAGATGTGTTGCGTCGATGTAAGAGAGTGATAAATTCAATGAAGCATTTCATGGAACGTCGTGACTTTTTGAAGTTAGGAATGACTGGGGCATTTGGAATAATGCTATCTGCTAGCGATTTACTCTGGCGGGTAGAACAGGCGAAAGCTGCCGAAATCCCCTCAACTTCCCCTGAATCCCTCAGTCCCGATGCCGCATTACAAAAGCTGATAGAGGGAAATCAGCGGTTTGTCGCTCATCAACCGCAATATCCCGATCAATCTGCGCTGCGGTTGCAGGAAGTTGCTCAAGCTCAACATCCATTTGCAACAATTCTTAGTTGTGCGGATTCACGAGTCCCCGCAGAAATTGTTTTCGATCAAGGCATCGGGGACATTTTTGATGTTCGGATTGCCGGAAATATTGCCACACATGAAGCGATCGGTAGTATTGAATATGCAGTTGTCTTATTAGGTTCTCCACTGCTGATGGTGATGGGTCATGAGCGTTGTGGCGCAGTAACCGCAGCTGTCCAAAACGAATCGTTACTCGGTGATATTAGTACTTTTGTGAAGGCAATTAAGCCAGCAGTGGAAAAGGTCAAGAGTCAGTCGGGCGATGCAGTTGAAAACGCTGTAGTGGCAAATGTGCAATATCAAATTGAACGATTGAAGCACTCAAAGCTTTTAACTAAGCAAGTGGACTCAGGCAAATTGAAAATTGTCGGGGGTCGTTACGATTTAGATACAGGTAGGGTGACTATTATTACTTAATTCGGCAGAGGATTCTCAGATGAGGGAGCAGAGGGGCAGGGGAGCAGGGGGAGATGAGGGAGATAGGGGGATAAGAGGACATGAGGGTAAACAAAACTCCTAAGACTTAACTCCTAACTCTTAAA
>CAXUOL010000181.1:0-10285 GCA_964252435.1 uncultured Nostoc sp. | reverse complement strand
GATTTAAATAACTTTGTAACCATTCTACAGAAAGAGCATCAAGATGGTTTGTCGGTTCATCCATGAGCAAAACATCTGGTTCTGATAGCAAGGCTGATGCTAAAGCAATACGCTTGCGATAGCCTCCAGATAAAGTACTTATCTTGGCATCAAAGTCAGAAATTCCTAATTTTGTGAGGATGATTTTGGCATTAGTTTCTAGTTCCCAAGCACCAGTCGTATCCATCCGTTGCATCACCACAGAAAGGCGAGACATTAGTTGACTATCATCTGGATAGTGAACCAATTTATCAGAAAGTTCTTCATACTCGCGTACTAAAGCCGTATGTTCGCCACTGTCAGCGAAAACTTGCTCTAAAACTGTGTGATTTTCATCTAAATCTGGCTGCTGGGGTAAGTAGATAATTTTAGAACCAGAGTTGATTAAAATTTGACCGCTATCAATGGATTCTAACCCAGCAATCATTTTTAATAAGGTTGATTTACCAGAACCGTTAGTACCAATTAATCCAACTTTATCAGTAGCATCAAGGCTAAAGCTAGCATCTTTTAAAATTTCCTTGATCCCAAAGTCCTTTTTTACTGATTGTAGTGTAATAATACTCATAAGATTGAAGTCATTAATTATTTTTCATTAGTGAGTAGGCAAGGCTCATACCCTACCTACATTCGCCGAATCTATACAAATAAGTCCAAGGGAAGGTGTCCATACATTTCGTTGATTCCATCTTCGTTATAAGACTGGCAAGATACTAATACACCACGATGATGTCCATCATAGGAATCGAGATAACACAAGCCATTTTTCCCATTTAATTTGATATAAACTGGGCCTTCGGGTGTAAGTAAATTATTTGGTGGTTCATAACCCAAAGCCAAAGAATAGGTTTTCATCGCCAATATTCCTTCTTCTGCTGTATCAGCGCAAATTCCTAAAATTTGGTAATCAGTAAGCTTGGTGAGTAAAATTAAGGCATTACGAATTACTGCTTTTTCTGATGAGTTGAGGATAGGGGCAATGTCTAAACAGTTGAATTTGTTCAGTAATTTTTTCGCTTCTTCGGTGGTGAGATTCTGAGAATTGGGGGTTGACATAAAGTTTGGTTATGAATTGGTTGGTTTTTCTGTGGTGTTTGAGTTGGCACTAGTATCGCAAGGCGGAAGTCAAAAGTCACTCATACTTTAATTTTGGGCTTTCTGGTTGTAATGAAATGGTAGGTTTCCACCGACCTCTACTAGCCCAACTTATACCATTTTGGATTTTAGATTTTGAATTGGGAATAGTCCAATGTATTGCAAAATTTGTCTGAGGTCAGAGCAAATTCCATAATTTTAGACCTTGTTATCTCATGCCCACTTCCCTTTTACGGTTGATTTTGGACATTTCCAAGGTTGAATATGAAGGGTACGCCATTTTTGGAGTCACTACCCATAACCAGGACTTTAGGCATCTGAGCGCCGCCAGTTTTCCAAGCTTCAATTGCTTCTTTTTGCAGAACTAACTGCCCTCCTTGGGCTTTGAGTGTCTCTGCTAAAAGTCTTTGAGCTTCTGCCCTACCTTTGGCGCGATTCACATCTGCTTGGGCTTCTTGTTCAGCTTCACGTGCTACGTAAACGGCTCTTTGCGCTCGTTGTTCAGCAATTTGTTTTTCTTCGACTGCTCTGGCAAATTCTGGTGAGAATGCTAAATCAACTACGCTAGTATCTAACACAATTATCCCATATTTGTCTAAGCGATCGCCTAACGCATTATCAAAGTCTTCTTTCAATTCACTTCTTTTGGTAATTGCTTCTTCTACTGTTCTTCTCGCTGCGGCAATTTTAAATGCTTCTTGTGTCTGAGGTGCAATGATTTTCGATACAATATTTGCTAAAGTTCCTTGCTTCCTTCTAACTTCAACTACCTGCATGGGATCTAGGCGAAAGTTGATCGCAAATCTTGCAGATAAATTTTGCAAATCCTTAGTAGAACTCTCCGCTGGCACTTCAAACTTTTGCACCGTCAAATCATACACATCTATCACTGAGATAAAAGGCGGTTTGACGTGAATCCCTTCCAATAAAGCGCCATCTCTAGCTTTACCCAAGATGCTGATTACTCCTGCTTCTCCAGGGTTGATAATAATAAAGGCATTTAGTCCGATAATCACTAGTATTGCTAACACAATTCCGAAAACTGTGGTTTGCCAATTACCCAATTGCTGATTTTTCAAATTCCTCTCTCCAATCTGAGTGCTGTTAGCGGAAGCGAGGCGTTTAGCCCGTGCTGAGTTAAGAGTTAGGAGTTAAGAGTTAGGAGTTAAGAGTGATTATTCTACTTATTGTCTCCTTTTTTCAGTCTCCAGTCCCCAATCCCTAGTCCCTAGTTTTGCTTTGACTTGAGTAAACTCAGTTACTAGTTTAAGTTTCTCATTAGTCTGTCTGAATCAATCTTCTGACTCAGGACTTAGGACTCAAAACTTTGTTCCGTGGTAATATCAGTCACACGAAACCGCAAAAAGCCGTGGCTACTGCATTAAAATCTCATCGGGCATCAAAAAGGCGTAAACATTCAGCGCATCCTCTCCAGCGTTTGCTGGAGTATGGACATCAGTATCGTAAACAAATTTGGCTGGCGACTATTTATTCTATCCTCAATAAATTTTTCGATTTAGCACCTCCCGGCTTAATTGGCGTGGCGGTGGATGTGGTAGTCAAGCAACAGGATTCCATAATTGCACAGTTAGGGGTACGCGATGTCTTTGGACAATTTTTGATTATTTCCTTCTTGACTGTGATCATTTGGATACTAGAATCTGTTTTTGAGTACGCCTACGCTCGACTTTGGCGGAATTTGGCTCAGAATATTCAGCATGACTTGCGTTTGGATGCATACAAACATTTGCAAGAGTTGGAATTGGCTTATTTTGAAGAACGCAGCACTGGCGGTTTAATGTCTATCCTCAGTGATGATATTAACCAATTAGAGCGGTTTTTGGATGGAGGAGCGAATGATATCATCCAAGTTTCTGCAACTGTTCTAATTATTGGCGCTGCTTTCTTTATTTTGGCTCCTAGTGTAGCGTGGATGGCTTTGTCTCCAATGCCATTTATCCTCTGGGGTTCTTTTGCTTACCAACGACTACTTGCACCTCGCTACGCTGATGTGCGGGAAAAGGTGGGTTTCCTCAATTCGCGTTTGTCAAATAATATCAGCGGAATCACTACTATTAAAAGCTTCACATCTGAAGCTTATGAAGCCTATCGTTTGGAATTAGATAGTGACGCTTATCGCCAGAGTAATTCTAAAGCAATCACTCTTTCTGCTGCGTTTGTACCGTTAATTCGGATGCTAATTTTGGTGGGTTTCACGGCATTACTGTTGTATGGCGGGATGGCAGCGGTTTCTGGAGCAATGTCTGTAGGTACTTACAGCGTATTAGTGTTTTTAATTCAGCGTTTGCTGTGGCCTTTAACTAGATTAGGCGAAACTTTTGACCAATATCAAAGGGCAATGGCTTCTACTAATCGAGTCATGAATTTGTTGGATACTCCTATCGCCATTCATACAGGAAATGTAGCATTACCTGTTGATGAAGTACGTGGTGAAGTGCAATTTAAAAATGTTTATTTTGCCTATAAAGATAGATTTCCAGTAATTAAAAATCTCTCTTTGGATATTCCGGCGGGTAAAACCATTGCAATTGTCGGTTCTACCGGTTCTGGTAAAAGTACTTTAGTCAAACTCTTGTTGCGGTTGTATGAGGTGCAAGCTGGAAGGATTACTCTCGATGGCATTGATTTGCAAAGTTTGAACTTGCAAGATTTACGCCGTTGCATTGGTTTGGTGAGTCAAGATGTGTTTCTATTTCATGGCACTGTAGCAGAGAATATTGCTTATGGTAGCTTTGAGACTACAGAGCAAGAAATCATCACGGCGGCGAAGGTGGCGGAGGCGCACGAATTTATTATTGAATTGCCCGAAGGTTATGAGACAATTGTGGGGGAAAGAGGACAAAAGTTATCTGGTGGACAAAGACAACGGATTGCGATCGCTCGTGCAGTCTTAAAAAATCCCCCAATTCTGATTTTAGACGAAGCTACCTCAGCAGTAGATAATGAGACAGAAGCGGCAATCCAGCGATCGCTAGAACGGATTACAGTAGATAGAACTACAATTGCGATCGCTCATCGTCTTTCCACCATCCGCAATGCCGATTGCATTTATGTCATGGAACATGGGAAATTAGTAGAGTCAGGAACCCATGAGCAATTGCTGGAGAAAGACGGTATTTATTCCGGCCTCTGGCGTGTACAGTCAGGCTTAAGATAACTTTCCCCCCTTCTTTGTGTTTTAATTACGAATTACGAATTACGAATTACGAATTATTTATGTTTTTTGGTAATAGTCAACCAGAATCAGGTGATAACAAGTGGCGTCGCCAGTTGGATAAGTTTGTCAAAGCAAATCAGCAAGAATTGGCGGCGCTGTTTTGGGGATTATGGTTAGCAAATGGTGACAGTCAGGGTACTGTTGGTATTGATTTGCAACCAACGCCGCATTTTGTTTATTGTCCGAAAGAGCAGATAGAGAATTTAAATAATAAAGTTGATAATCGGCTTCAGGAAATTTTGGGAATTGTCGAGAATCACAAGCCGGAAGTGGAAGTTGTGATGATTGGGATTGGGAAGGGGGAAATTAAGTTAATTCAGTTTGCACCGGAACCACCACCACCGATTTGTTTTGAGCAAGCTGGTAAGGATGTGAATGGGTTATTGGAATTGTTGGAACAGCGGATGACTAAGGAGATTGTTTTTTAACGCTGAGGAAAACGCAAAAGAACACGATGTTAGTAAATATAATTGTAAGATCCATCCTAGCTGATTTTTTCTATACCAGCGATCGCTTCCGTTGGAGCAAGCTAATTGCACTCTGTATATGGAATTCATGATACTGGATTTAGTTTAGTAATGTTTTGGTAGATCGCACATCATTTCTACAATTTCAGTGGAGCGATCGCTGTAGTAAAATGTAGTTATGTTGATGAAAATATTATCTTCCATATTATGAATATATCTTTAACTCCAGAACTAGAGCAGTTTATCCAATCAACAGTCAAGCAAGGTAGGTATTCATCTGCTTATGAAGTAGTTTGCGCTGCCTTACAACTGCTAGAAGAATGGGAAATGAAACGTTTAGTGCGATTAGAAGAACTCCGCAAAGAAATTGCTATTGGAATTGAACAATCAGAGTGCGGTGATGTGTTTGATGGGGAAGAAGTATTAAGAGAATTACAGGAAGAAATTCAACAAGCGCAGCAGAAGAGTTAAGCATGAGCAGATATATTTTGAGTGGTGCTGCCAAGCAAGACTTAAAAGATATAAAAAACTATATGAGTCGGTTTAATTTAGGTGCAGCTAGTCGTTTTCTTGATGCTTTTGAAGAGAAGTGTCTTTTGTGCAACTCATGATACTGGATTTAGTTAGTCAAGTTTTGGTAGATCGCACTTTATTCTACAATTTAGGTGGAGTGATCGCTATATTAAGCAAGCAATTCCAAGAAAGCCGCAGCCTTGAGAATCTGAATATCCTGATACTTTTTGAATGATAGTAGGTGCTTATCACCTGTGATAATATGTGTTGCTTTTCCCACAATTGCACACTCAATAACCATATCGTCATCAGGATCGTCCACAACAACTTTCAGGCTATTGGAAATTTCTACTAAGCGGGAAAAAGCAAGGATTTGCTCAATATCAATGGCTGCATCCACCGGAGATCGATTTTGCTTCGTCTGTAACTTTTCGCGTAATTCTAATAAAATCTCTCGACAAGTCACAGATTCAATTTGTCCGTTTCTTGCAAGTTCTAAACAACGATAGGGACTACCTCGCCAACCTAAACCTGAAAAGAGCGTATTTGTATCGAAAACAACTACATAAGAGTTCATTGCTTTTCGTGCAAGATATCATCTATAAATTCTTCTCGCTCTTGTTCAGTCATAATATCCCAGTTGAGTCCGCGTGTTGTACTCAAAGAGCGCATCTGTAACTCTCCCCAATCAAGTCTATTTTGCCACCAAGTATCTTGCTCTGCTTTGATGGCTTGCAATATCATACGCTGTTCTGGAATAGCTAGTTGCTTTACTAATGATATGATTTGCTCAGTATTGAGCTGAAGGGTTGCCATCTTTGTAGCACCTCTGTTGAGATTTGCAGATATTTTAACTCAGTTAATTTTATGCTGTAACGATCGCACTCCATACAGCAACAAAAGCGATGTCTAACGACAAGCCCAGCAAGTGCCACGTACCTCGGTTTACAATCTCAAGTAGAGCGATAGCTCTCCATTATCAACGAACACATAAAAGCGATCGCTCATGATGTCAGCACCTCATCTAGAATTACAATAGGCAAGTTTGTGGCTGTCCTCAGTTGCCGATCGTTGGTGAGAAACTGAGTACAGCCAGATGTTGTAGCAGTCGCAATATGAATAGCATCAGGTGTTCTCAAAGAAGGTGTGCTTGCACGTAGGCTTGCTGCTTCACGCAAGATGGTCTGACTTATTGGAATCAACTGCATTTGAGGCAATCGCAGTAATCGCTCATAAGCATCAACCAGAAATGTATCCGAGTTTCTCAGTGGCACAACTAAGGTTTCCATCAGAGTTAGTTCACTGCTAAAGACTTCAAGGGTTCTCGCCTGAAGACTATTCCATAGGGGATTCAGCAACACCCCATAAGTTGGGGTCTGTTCGACCGCGTAAATAACTGTTACCGTATCGATGTATACACGAGCAGCATTTGGCAGAATTAGTTGTCCCATGCATCTCGTTCTGCTTGGAGGTCTCGATTGATTTCTTCTACACTTCTGCCAACAGGACGCTGTTTGTGGATTTCTTCAAGCAGGTGCATAATCGATTGTCCTTCTAGTGTCGTTTTTTGCTCTGGTATCAGGACAATTACCTCAATAGTTTGTCCTACAGAGGTTGAGAGTGTATCGGCAGGCAAGGTGATTTCAATTTTGTTGCCTGGTAAGACTTTAGTTTCAATGCGTAATGCTGACTGCATCAAGCCTTCTCCTGATTTGGATTCTTTTTAGCTATTATTTGTTCTGTGGACTCCCTATCGTTCTATCCATTGTGGCTCAAAAAGCAATCGCGATCGCAACCATCTCTCAACTATCAAAGGCGATCGCACCTCATTCTACAATCGAGGTGGAGCGATCGCCCTCAGAACACCATCATTCCACCTCAGAATAAAAACATTCTCATTTGAAACAGGAACGTTCTCACTTGGAACAAGAATATTCTCGTTTAAAACAGGAACGTTCTCACTTGAAACAGGAACATTCTCGTTTGAAACACGAAACTTCGAGTTCAGAACACGAAACTTGGAGATAAAAGCTTGATTGATGAGGTTGGGAACATGAATTTTGCTATTGTGAAGTGAGGCGATCGCGAAGACATGCCAGATTTTCAGCGAAAATAACGGTATTGGGATGATTCACTCCTAACTGTCGTTCACAAATATCCAAAGCTTGTACATACAAGGGTTCAGCTTCGCTATATCTTCCTTGAGATTTGTAGAGTTCTGCTAGGTTGTTGAGGCTGCCAGCCGAGGTATTTTGGTTTGAACCAGCAGCGATTAAAGATTACTGGCAGCAATGGGAAAAAAGAGTCGCCGAATATTGGAAACGCAGAAATGTTTGGAGTTGATGAGTGGGATTCTGGTTCAAAGATGCAGTAACTGCCTTGATTTAGATTGCTGCGATCGCCGTTAAAGAAATACTGCCAATCATGCATTGCCTCCTATCCACTTCGATATGTGGGACGAAAGGGACTTAAATGCATCTTGCTACATCAGTTGCCTTGCTGTCAAGTCTGGATGCGATGAGAATCTATAAATTTTGCTAGACTTCAGAATTGTATCTCAAGCATTGGCGAATCGATATCTAAAAGCCAATTTTCATCAATAAACTCTAAATTTTCATTGTAAATAAGAACTAACTCACCTAGTTTTTGAGTGCCATCAACAACAGAAGCTATAAGGAAAAACTTTAGTTGTAGAAAACGTTCTTTGTAGGTAACACCAATAGAGCTACTAACTAATTCGGCTTCTAGGATACGAGGTAAAGTAATTGTTTCATAATATTTATCTTGTTCATCCCAGTAGCCGCATATTTTATAATCAGATAGTATTAGATGTTTTTTAACAAGATTATTAGCATCTAAAGTTTCTAATATTTCAGTTAAATCTCGCCAAACTGGATGATTTTGTAATTCGAGTTTTGTCATAGTTATTACTCCATAATAGGGTGGGCATTTTAATCCCCACCCTAGTTACCTAAACTAACGCTGGTGTATTTGCACGCTTTACTTGAGGTGTTGCAACCATCCGCATTCCGGCTGGTGCAGCTAAAGTTAACCCACGGCGCACAGGACGCACGGGACGTTTATTCACTAGCGAAACTTGAAATTCTGACAAAACAGTTGCCAAGACAATTTTCATTTCATACTGAGCAAATGCCATTCCAATACAGCGACGATTACCGCCACCAAAGGGTAAATATTCATAAGGTGAATATTGTCTTTCTAAAAAGCGTTCTGGTTTGAACTGCTTGGATTGTGGATAAACTTCTTCTCGATGATGCGCTAAATAAATACTGGGGACTATTACCATTCCCTCTCGCAGTTCGTAGCCCATAATTGTAATTGGAGTCTTCACTATCCGCGGGAAAGCAGTCATGACAATTGGGTAAATTCGCAGTGTTTCTTGGTAAACTGCTGTTAAATAGGGCAATTTAGCTACACTACTTAAATCGGTGTTAACTCCAAGGGTGTTGAGTTCCTGTAACAACTTCTCACGCACCTCTGGTAAACGATCAATCCAGTAAAAAGCCCATGTCAATGCCGAAGCGGTAGTTTCATGTCCTGCAACTAGTAGTGTCATTAACTCGTCGTGTAATTCTTCATCTGACATCCCTTGACCATCGTCGTAACGAGCAGCCATCATCAAACTTAGGATATCTTGGCGATTTTGATCGAGTTCAGCCCGACGTTCTCGAAGCAAAGCATAAATAAGTTGATCAATTTTTTGCCGTTGTTGCAGAACCCAGCCCCACGGACTCCACGCACCGAAATCTTTTTGGATGAACTGGAAAAAGAAGGCGCTGGACATTATGGGCGAAGTGATGAAGTCTAGTAAGTCACTTAGCGATCGCCTCAGTTCCTCAAACAGTTCTCCATCATTCAAACCAAATACAACCCGCAGAATAACACGCAAGGTAATTTCTTGCATCGACTCACGGATCTTAAAAGGCTTGCCAATTTGCCATTCATTAGTCACCTGTCGGGTTATTTCCCGAATTTCCTCACCATAAGCCCGCATTCTTTCACCATGAAAGGGAGGAGCTAATAATTGCCGTTGGCGCTGGTGGCGATCGCCATCCGCTAACATAAAGGAGCGATCGCCAAGCAAAAATTTTAGTCCTATGTTCCCCCTGCCAACGTCAAAATGCCTAGAATCAGCAGTAAAAATCTGCTCAAGCGCTTGGGGTTGACTAAAATACACAAGATGGTTATCAGAGCTACTACTCCTGATCGTGAAAGTGTCACCGTAGATTTTGGCAAAATCATCCACATATTTCACTGGCTGAGTAATAAACTTGATCATCCGCAGCCAGCGCGGCATTTGAGGCCCATCAGGCAAATTGTAAGTTGTTGTCATAGAACTTTGTGGAGTTGATGGCTTCTGAATTTTATTGTTACGACTTTTCATGTTACTTAGGGTTACAGAAAGCGCTATATTCATCATTGGGGACTAGAGACTGGAAACTGAGAACTGAAAAAGAAGACAAAGAGGAAATAACAACTCTTGTACAGACGCGATTAATCGCGTCTCTCCTAACTCAGCACTCAGCACTCCTAACTCAGCACTCAAAAGGCAGCATCGGAAGCAAGTAGTGCCAAAAATCATCGCTATTCTCAACGGTAAAGGAGGAGTCGGTAAAACGACTACCGCAGTCAATCTGGCTGCAAACTTTGCGAAGAAAAAAAAGGTGCTGCTGATTGATGCAGATATTCAAGGTTCTGCTAGTTGGTGGTTTGGGCGTAGTCAGCAGGGAATGGGATTTGATTTATCTCAAGAAACCGATCCTGCACTTTTAGGTGATTTAGCAAAGATAACAGGTTACGATTTAGTAGTGGTAGATACACCTCCCGCGCTACGCTCTGAAGCATTAGTGGCGGTAGTTGCGATCGCAGATTATCTAGTTTTGCCTACACCCCCAGCCGCAATGGATTTAGC